>NZ_JBJPHS010000005.1:0-10093 GCF_052939495.1 Phormidesmis sp. 146-12
GGGGGGCAGAAGTGCTGACTAACGAAGCGAGAAAACTCCATCGAATTCACGTTAAATTATTAGGGGTTCCTGTCGCCGCTCGATCGTCAAAAATGCCGCTTCTACCTGGGTGGTCAATCCTCGTAATTCATCAACAAACCGAGAACCCTTGACACCCTAAGTCAGTAGAATTTTTCACCCCTTATCCCTCATCCCTCCATCCGTAACTACCATGACCGATCCTACTGTCAGAAATCTCGCGGGGGTTGCCGCTCCACCCATCTACGCCGGGCCGAGAGAAGTCTTGGTCAACAAGCCACTGACGCTTAAGGGAAGCTACGACACCAGGCGAATCGCCAAAATCACTGTGGCGGCCGAAGACAAGTTTCCGTTGAGTGTGACGACGAGCGCAGGAACGTGGCAGGTCAACATGCCTAGAGGTTTTTCGGCGGCAGGAACGCGCTGGCTGCGACTGAGAGGCTTTGACGCTGCCAACAAGGTGGTTGAGGATCGAATCTTTTATATTACGGTGAGTGCTGACCCGTTGACCGTGGGGCAAGCTCTGACGCTGAAAGTCATGCGCGATACGTTCTTTAAAGTCGCTCCTTTTGACTCAGGCAAGCTCAAGGACTCTGAGAAGGTATTGGTCAAAGCGGGGCAAACTTTTGCAGTCAATCGCTACGGCTATCTGGATGGACATCTCAAGCTGGAGTTGGCGACGGCGATCGCGCCCATTGGGGATTTTGGCTACCTCTACGAAAATGATGTGCAACTGAGTAAGGGCAATCAAGTGCTGCGGTTTGGCATTGATGATGTGCCGGATATTCCTCTATCGGCTCAGATGTTGGTGACGACGACGACGCTGATCAAGGCGAGAGTGGCGGATTCGTCGAGGCTGGCGGCAAATGAGAAGGCCAACCTGGTGGAGGGGCAAACGCTACAAATTTTGGGCTATGCCTGTGTGAGCGGCCACTTTAGAGTGAAGTTGGCGCAACCGTTGCCTAATTTTGGCGATGTGGGATATGTCTTCTGGCAATATGCTCAAATCAAGCGTGACGGCAAGGTGATTCCTTATGACCCAAATGCGCTGACGGTGACGGCACTGCGATCGACCATTCTCAAAAAGCGTCCAGTAGACTCGGCTCAACTACAACCGCAAGAACGAGCAGGTTTCAACGCGGGCGATTTCTACGGCGTGTCGAGCTACATGATTCAGGGCGGACACATCAAAGTCACACTGACTGAGGAAGTTCCTAATTTTGGCAATACGGGCTTTGTGTTTCCTGATTTTGTGCAGATGAAGCGGGGCGGACGAGCGTTTAACCCGATTCCGGGAACGGTCGAGATGAATGTGCCGTACTTTTCTCAGCGTGACAACCCTCGCTATTATTGGTCAACCTGTAATGTGACGGCGATCGCGATGGTTTTCTACTACTACGGACTGCGCTCTAAAGACGGCGGTCAGCTAGAGGATGAGCTTTTGCAGTGGTGTTTTAACAAAGCTGGAGAAGGCTCTCAGACCAATCACAACGTTTTGGTAGAAATGATTGAGGCGTATGGCTTTAAGAGTCGTTTTAGCACGACTTATAAGTGGCAGGAGGTGAAGGAAGAGTTGATGAATGGTCGTCCGGTCGTCTTGTGTGGGCTGTTTACGCATGGGGGACACATCATTACGACGATCGGGTACACGCCTCAAGGCTACATTGTGAATGATCCGTGGGGCGATGCGATTTCTGGTTATACGAATACCGAAGGTCGCAAGCGACTCTATCCTTACAGCTATGTGGATCAGACGGCTGGCCCTGACGGTGAGGTGTGGGCGCACTTTATTTCCAAGTAATCGGTTTTATCGAGAAACGATCGCTTCCCCAATTTTGCCAGGATTTGAATGTCAGGTGCAGCGGTTTTTTAGGCAGATTGGAACATCTCAATAAAGTTGGGCAGCGTTGCCGTTTCTTGCAAAGCGCATCGTGCATTCAATTCAAACCTTCAGCGTAGATTGTCCTGGATGGGAGCAAAAATGGAACTGACCCTTCCCCTCAAGCTGGATCTTAAGCACGTTCATCTCAGCGATGAGCAATTTTATCAACTCTGTATTCATAATCCTGACTGGACGATCGAACGGAACGCCAAAGGAGCCTTGATTGTTATGTCGCCAGTTGGAGGAGACAGCGGAAACCGAGAAATGGGCTTGGGGGGGGAGCTATATCTCTGGAATAAGCAGACCCGACTGGGAAAGGTGTTTAGCTCTTCGACGCTGTTTGAGCTTCCCAGTGGGGGAGATCGTTCTCCGGATGCAGCCTGGGTAGAGTTGTCTTGATGGCAAGCCCTCACACCAGAACAGCGCCAAAAGTTTCTGCCAACTGCCCCCGATTTTGTGATCGAACTCCGCTCTCGCACGGATGATCTGGCGACGCTTCAGGAAAAGATGCAGGAATATCTGGCGAGTGGGGTTCGCTTGGGTTGGCTGTTCAATCCTCAAGACCAACAGGTTGAACTCTACCGTCAAGGGCAGGAGACAGAAGTGCGAACACGAAGTGTAGCGAAGCTCCCGCTGCCCACAAAACTTTCAGGAGAGTCTGTACTTCCAGGATTTGAGTTGCAGGTCGATCGCTTTACGGACGAGTAAGCTGTCGCGACCCCTCGCGGGTAACTCATAGAGATCGCGCTTCTAACTCAATCTCTCCAGATCCGAGCGCGTCTGGTGCTGTCTGAAATAGGAACTTTTCTGTTTTTAGCCCGATGATTTGAGCAAAAAGCCTGGAGCCTCAAGCAAAAAGTGAAAACGATCGCACTTTGAGCAGAAACAATCGTGTTTTGAGCAGAAACAATCGCACTTTGGACTGCACAAGTGTCGTTTTCTACAGCAGTTCTGAGGGTTCACGGAATTACTTAAGTTTTTAGAGTAGAAAGAGTGTAGAAACGATCGCCGCTCTCGGTTCTCACCTGCTGCCTGATGAAGAATTTTTTTGTTAGCTACAACCGCCACGATCGCGCCTTCGCAGAATGGATCGCCTGGATTCTGGAAGAGGCAGGATATTCGGTGGTCATTCAGGCGTGGGATTTTCGCTCTGGCGGAAACTTTGTACTGGATATGCAAAAGGCGGCATCGGAAGCGGAAAGAACGATCGCTGTTTTGTCAGACAACTATTTGCAATCTCTGTTTACTCAACCAGAATGGGCAGCGGCGTTTGCTCAAGACCCAACCGGGGAAAAACGAACCTTAATTCCGATTCGAGTGGGGGAATGTAAGCTGACTGGCATCTTGGCAACGATCGTTTATGTCGATCTGGTCGGAGTCGATGAGGCAGAGGCGCAAGAATTGGTGCGGCAGTCGGCGCTAGATGGACGAACCAAGCCCACCCAAAAGCCAGGATTTCCGGGAAGTGTGGCACCGGAGGCAACGCGATCGAAGCCTGTCTATCCTCTCAGCATTCCGGCGAATCTGCCGCTTGTCAGCAAGATCTTTGTGGGGCGAGACGAGGATTTAGCGACGCTGCATGAACAGCTTCAATCGAGGGAGACGATCGCTATTTCATCAATTACGGGAATGGGCGGGATTGGCAAGACGGAGTTAGCGGCGCAGTATGCTCTTGAGCAGCGAGACCTGGGCACCTATCCGGGGGGAATCTGCTGGCTAAAAGCGCGAGAGGATGTGGGATCGCAGATTGTCCTGTTTGCGCGATCGCACTTCAATTTCTCAATCCCAGACGATCTGGAGTTAGCCCAAAAGGTAGCCTGGTGTTGGCGAAAGTGGGAGCAAAAAGAAACGCTGATTGTGCTGGATGATGTGCAGGCGTATGAGGATGTCAAACCGTTCTTGCCGCCACAGCGATCGCAGTTCAAGGTGTTGATGACGACGCGATCGCGCTTTGGTCATCCTGTCCAAAATTACGAAATCAAGGTGCTGTCGGAAGGGCAATCACTGGAGTTGTTGCGGGCGATCGTTCAAGATTCACGAGTTGATCAAGATTTGGCAACCGCAAAGCAAGTTTGTGAGTGGTTGGGCTATTTGCCGTTGGGGTTGGAGCTTGTCGGGCGGTATTTGGCGAAGAAATGGGATGTGTCGATCGGGCTTTTGTGGCAACGGTTGCAGGATAAAAAGCTATTTGCTCAAGCCTTGCTCAAAGCGGAATCAGGAATGACGGCATCATTGGGCGTGACGGCTGCGTTTGAGTTGAGTTGGCAGGATTTGGATCAAAACGCTCAACAGTTGGCGGCGTTGTTGAGTCTGTTTGCGCTGGCAGAAATCCCGTGGGAGTTAGTTGAGGCGTGTTTGCCGGAGGAGGATGCAGAAGCCCTGGAAGATCTGCGCGATGACAAGCTGTTGGGGTTGAGCCTGCTGGAGCGAACTGGACAGGAGATGTATCAACTGCATCAACTGCTGCGAGAGTTTTTTGCGGTGAAGCGAGAGCAGATGGCAGAAGTAGAGGAATGGAAGCGATCGTTTTGTCGGGTGATGGTGACAGTGGCAGAAACAATTCCGTATGTTGCAACGCTCTCAATCATCAAGAAGGTAACATCTGCGATCCCACACGTTGAGGAAGCAGCAACAACCCTAGAACCTTGGTTGGCAGATTCAGATGTGATGGAACCTTCTCGACGGATTGGTTGGTTCTATAAAGGACAGGGAGCCTATGCTAAAGCATTGTCTTGGTTAAAGGATTGTTCAGAAATTGTGGAGAAGCGGTTGGGAAATAACCATCCTGATGTGGCATACAGCCTCAATAGCCTTGCAGCACTCCACGAGATTCAAGGCTGCCATACGAAAGCAGAATTTCTCTATTTGAAATCTCTTGACATTTGGCAGCAGCAGGGTGAAACTGATCGCTCTGAGGTTGCAGCCTGCCTCAATAATCTTGCAGGACTATACTTGACTCAAGGGCGATACGTAGAAGCAGAGCGTCTTTGCATTCAATCTCTCAGAATTGATCGCCAGTATTATGGCAACGCTCATCCTGAAGTCGCTACAGATCTTAACACCCTTGCAGAGTTATATCGTCTACAAAGCCGCTACACAGAAGCTGAATTACTTTTAACAGAATCTCTCAAAATTCAACAGAATCAACTAGGCGACGACGATATTGCTCTGGCAACTACATTAAATAATTTATCGTTACTTTCACATGATCAAGGACGTTATGAAGATGCAGAAGTATTTAAGCTGAAGTCAATAGACATTGAGAAAAAGCATCTGAGTTCTGATCATCCTCAAGTAGCAGTTAGTCTGAACAATTTAGCAGAACTCTATCGGCGGCAGGGTCGTAATAGTGATGCTGAACCTCTATACATAGAATCCCTGAAAATTATGCGAAAACATTTAGGTAACAACCATCTCAAAGTAGCAATGCTCCTTAACAACCTATCACTACTTTATCTAGACCAAGAACGTTATGAGAAAGCAGAATCATATAAGTTGAGATCGCTAGAAATTGAAGAAAATAATTTAGGTTCTGAGTATCCTCAGATAACTACAAGCCTTAACAATCTTGCCCTAATATATCAGGCACAAAAACGATACGTTGAGGCGGAGCTAACATACGGGCGATCTATAGAAGCTGGGCAGCGGCAGTTGGACGACAACCATCCTGATATAGCGCGAAGCCTTAGCAATCTTGCAGGACTCTACACTAGTTTAGGGCGCTATGCGGAAGCGGAACCCTTATTTCATCGTGCGATTGGTATTTATTACGAGCAACTGGGGGAGGCACATCCCGATACCCAAGGTGTCTGGCAAGACTTTGTAATTTTCTTGGTGCAAGCGATTAAAAGCGATCGCACAACAGAACTCTCAGATCATCCAATGACGCAAGCCCTCCTCCAACAATTGCGAGCGAAGAACGACTCCACAACCGAGGCATAGCGGACAGGAACGATCGTCAGGGTGCGATCGTCGCGTTGATTTTCCATTGCGAGGGAAGCAGTTGTGGGAGAAGGGGCGATCGTTTAAAGCGGGACAGCGATCGTTCGGAGCGGGACAGCGATCGTTGGAAGAGAGACGGCAATCGTTCGAGACGGGAGGCGATCGTTTGGAGTGGAGGGGCGATCGTTCGGAGCGGGCAGAATTTTCTCGCTGCGTTATCCATCCGCCCGTGATTGCAAATCACGGTCTATCAGAACAAAGTCCGTTGAAACAGACTGGGAGAATTGAGGGATTTTGGCGAGGGGTGTTGGCTTTAGTAGAGGGTCGGTCACCCTAAACCAGAGCAGAGGATTTTGAACTTTAGCCATGCCACTTTGGGAACTCAACTATCATTTTGTTTGGGCGACACATCAACGGCTTCCCTTGATTACGCCAGTTCGGGAGACGATCCTTTATCACATCATCAAGGCGAGAACTCATGAATTGGGCGGTTGTCTTCATGCCATCGGCGGCATTGCTGATCACGTTCATGTGATTGTTTCGATTCCACCCAACATTGCTCCAGCCGAATATGTCAAAGCGGTCAAAGGCAGAAGTTCTCGCTACGTGAACCTCAATCATCCCGACTTAAAGCCCAAGTTTAAATGGCAAGAGGAATACAGCGTCTTCTCAGTCAGCAAAAGAACCCTAAATGCGGCAATTGCCTACGTCCAGAATCAGAAACACCACCACGCTAACAACACCATTTCCCAAAAAATAGAACCCGATGCCCTCTCCGCCTCATCCTTTTCCCAGTCCGTTTCCAACGGACTTTGCTCTGATAGACCGTGATTTGCAATCACGGGCGAAATAGCAGCGTAGCGAAGAGCCATTCAAGACCTTTGTTTGTCAATTCCCTCAATGTAGTTCAGAAACCTCGATTGAGGGAATTCAAAGCGATCGCCTTTCCGAACTCTCAGATCATCCAATCACACAAGCCCTCCTCCCACAAATCCAAGCAGCAGAAGGTTGAGAGGTAGTAGTTCCGCTTCACGAAGTATTTGCCTCCTAACGGATTGAAAAGAGCCGCGATCGCAAGCCAGTGATACCGTTAAAGTATCGGTTCTGCCATCAACTCACCATGCCTTTGTGATTTATCAAAGTACGCTAGAAGATATCGAACCCGACCGCATCCTCTATCTCGCAATTCGATCGCTCACTTATCGAGAAGTCTTTGAGGAAACGATCGGAGCTAGTCTCCTTCGCAAGCAACTGCTCAAACTCCTTATCTTTGATCCAACGACAAAAACAATTGTGCAATGGATACCCTAGAGACCTACCGCCAAATCATTCGCAATGTTCTCACCCCCTACCTGAACATCACCTACGCCAACGTCAACGCTCAAAACTACGCCGCCTTTGATCCAGAAACACTCAGTATCTTGTCATGTCTATAGGCTGGAATCGAGGCGAGCGCATTCATAGCTGTTTGATCCACATCAGCATCGAGAAAGGCAAAGTCTGGATTCAGCGCGACGGAACCGAAGACGGCATTGCAAACGAATTAATTGCGGCTGGCATTCCCAAAACTGCGATCGTCCTCGGATTCCATGAACCTGAGATTCGACCCTTCACCGGATTTGCAGTTGCGTGATTCAGCAGGAGAGTAGATGATCGCCCAATTGTGAACGCTGTGGCAGAGATTCTCACCCGCGAAGAAATGAAGCACCGATACGATGGCGAATGGCTTTTGGTTGCTTGCACCGAAATCGATGACCAATTGAATCCCATTCGTGGACAAGTGATCGCTCATTCTCTCAATCGAGACACCATCTATTATGACGAAGTTGCAGCCCATCGTCGTGACGGAACAAAGACGCTTGCGATCGAATATATGGGGGATATTCCTGAAGATTGGGCAGCGATGTTGTGACCGCTCGACTTTTGATTGACACTGGAGCGAGTTACACAATGGTCTCTGATCGATTGGCGCGATCGATCGTCGATCAATCCTTTGAAGACCTTCCCTGCAAAGCCATTCTGACTGCAAACCGAAGAATCACTGCACCGATCATTCCCGTTCCCTGGATCAATTGCTTCGGCGATCGCATCTTTGAGCAAAGTTCTCTAGCTACGCTCCACGCGGTGTTCGCTCCTCCAAAAGCCATCCGAGAGAACCGCACCGATGAACTCTCGGATCATCCAATGACACGAACACGCAGTGAAGCGAAGCTACCGCACTTCAAGTAGAAACAATGAGGGTTCAAACTCAATCATTCCTACTTTCTACTGAAATTCTGAAGTTTTACGGAACAACTTTCATTTCTGGAGTAGAAAAGATACAGTCCTACTTCGGAAAATTCTTATGGCTGATCCATTAAGCGCGATCGGTATTGCTGCGTTTGCATTCTTGAGTCATTTTGCTCAGTCTGAACCTGGTAAGAAGTTTATTGAATCGATCGTCGGTAAGCTGGGCGAGAAGACGCTTGAGGCGGGATTGAAGAAAGCGGATGGATTGAAGTCGATCGTCATCAAAAAACTTCAAGGAAATGCGGCGGCAGAACGAGCGATCACGGCGGCGGAAGGCGGAGACCCAGAGGCTTTACAGGATGTGGGTGCTTTTTTGCGGTTGGCAATGTCCCAAGATCAGGAGTTTGCGGCAGAGGTACGGCAGATTGCAGAACAAATTATCAACGTCGGCAAAACTGATGCCCGTAATGTGATGAATGTCTACGATGGTCAAGGATTGCAAGTGAATGATCCAAAATCGCAGGTGATCCAAGCTGGAGAAAATGCCAAGTTTTACTTTGGGGTTAAGGAGGATTGACTGAATTCGTCGGATTCCGGCTCCGACAAAGTAACGCCGTCTTATGAAATTCCTTATCGATCGCCTCCAAATTTTGTAGGGCGGACGACTGAATTGGCGCGGCTGGATGAAATTTTTGAGACTTCCGCTCAAGTGGCAATTTCTGCGGTGTCGGGAATGGGAGGATTGGGAAAAACTCAGCTTGCGGTGCAGTATGCGACTCGGAATAAGGCGAAATTTTTGGGGGGCGTGTATTGGCTAAATGGACAGACGGGGGATATCGCATCGCAAATTTTGTTTAGGGCAGAGTTCGATCGACACCTACCAGGATTGGAGGCCGTCAAAGCGCAACTGCTCGAACCGGAACAGCTCATCGCGTGGTGTTGGCAACAGTGGCGACCGGATGGATTGACGCTGATTGTGCTGGATGATGTGGCAGACTGGGCGAAAGTGCGATCGTTCCTACCGACTGAAGATCGATTTCGGGTGTTGGTGACGACGAGACGACAGGATCTTTTACCAACGCGGGTGACGATTCCGCTGGATGTCTTGCAGCCCTCAGAGGCGCGGTGGCTCCTGGCATTGTTGGAGAGTCACGGGCGGGTCGAGCAGGATCAGGCGACGGCGGATCGGCTTTGTGCGGCGTTGGGGTATTTGCCGTTGGGGATTGAGTTGGTGGGGTGTTATTTGAGGCGCGATCGCTATCGGACTTTGGGGCAGGCGATCGCAAGTTTGCAGGCAAAAGGGATGCAAGATCCGGCGCTGGTGAGGGCGGATGACGATGAGATGCTGGCGGAGCGAGGGGTAAAGGCGGCGTTGGATTTGACGTGGGAAACGCTGGAACCGGAAGCGCAGCAAGTAGCTCGACTGTTGAGTTATTTCGCGCTGGATTGGATTGGGTGGGACTTGGCGGAATGGGTGATGCAACGGGTGGAGGGTGAAGCGTATGAATTGGGAGGATTGAAGGCGCGGCTGGAGAATGCGTCGCTGGTGCAGTTTGAACAAGATCGACCGGGTTGGTGTCGGTTGCATCCATTGGCTCGGCAGTTTTTGCGGGAAGAGGAAGCCATTGCAGTTCAAGAGACAGGAGAAGATCCGTTTCGATCGGCGTTTGTGTCAGGGATGATTGCGATCGCGAGTCAAATGCCAGGTAACCCAACAACGAAAAAGATTAAGGGGTTTGAATTGGTACGATCGCATATCCAAGAAGTAGCAGAACACCACACCACAGAATGGGAAGGAGACGATTTAACGTGGCCGTTCATTGCACTCGCGCGATTCTATGAAGGACAGGGACTCTATCGCCAAGCGGAAGAATGGTATGCAGAGTGTTTGAGCGTCACCGAATCTCGCTTTGCGGGCGACCATCCCGCTGTGGCACTCAGTCTCAACAACCTGGCAGGACTCTACTACGCGCAAGGACGATTGACTGAAGCTGAACCGCTCTATGGGCGATCGCTGGAGAT
>NZ_JBJPHS010000005.1:10193-92954 GCF_052939495.1 Phormidesmis sp. 146-12
GCGCAAGGACGATTGACTGAAGCTGAACCGCTCTATGGGCGATCGCTGGAGATGACTGAACGGCTGTTTGAAGGCGACCATCCCGATGTAGCAAGCAGTCTCAACAACCTGGCATATCTCTACAACGCGCAAGGACGATTGACTGAAGCTGAACCGCTCTATGGGCGATCGCTGGAGATGAGACACCGGCTGTTTGAAGGCGACCATCCCGATGTGGCACTCAGTCTCAACAACTTGGCATTACTCTACAACGCGCAAGGACGATTGACTGAAGCTGAACCGCTTTTGGTGCGATCACTGGAGATGAAACAACGGCTGTTTAAAGGCGACCAGACCGATGTGGCACTCAGTCTCAACAACCTGGCATATCTCTACAACGCGCAAGGACGATTGACTGAAGCTGAACCGCTCTATGGGCGATCGCTGGAGATGAGACACCGGCTGTTTGAAGGCGACCATCCCGATGTGGCAAGCAGTCTCAACAATCTGGGAGCGTTTTACTATGAGCAGGGTCGATTGACGCAAGCAGAACCTTTGCTCGTCCGTGCGTTAGCGATGCGGGAGAAAATTTTAGGGGCTGACCATCCTGATACGGTTGTCGCTCGTCGATGGTTGACAAGTGTTCGTCAGGCAATGCAGCGCACTCAACCGTCTCGGCAGAAAACCCCGCTGATTGTGCGACTGTTGCGGAAAGCTCGATCGCTCATTCGGCAAATTCTGAGAACACTCCGTCGATCCATCACTGCACGATCGCTCCACTAATACACTCCAGCCAAGATAGCGCGATCGAATCCCCGAACAGTCGAAACAGTCGAACATCAACTCGCAGCGATCGCGCTCATGTCCTTCTGTCCCCAAACCTCCGGCAAAACCTCCACCCAAGACACCGGAACTGACACCACCTCAACCGTCTCACCCTGCCGAAACACCTCGATCGTATAGCCCAATTCCTGATGCACCTCAGAAAACGGCAACACATCCACAATCACACCGCGATCGCCCACTCTCACCGCACCATCCGGCACATCCCGCAGCAAAACAACCCAATGAAATAGCGCATCGCTCACTTTTTAGTCCTCCTGCCCTTCAAGCTCATCCTTAGACTTATTCGGATACAGCGTCACAAACCGAATCACATCAGAACCCGTGTCACTCTGCCAGATCGTCACCACTCTCAATCTGCGACCATTCAAGCCGCTCCACTGACAATTGACCCTAAATCTTGTACCCCACTCCGTTACGATCGTCTCTGCGACATCCAATCCCTCAACCGCTCTCAGTATATCCTGCCTCAACAATTGCCAAGTTTGAAGCGTATAGCCCGCACCAGCCAGAAACTCAGACTTGTCATCTTTCGGCTGATAAATCAAGAGATAATTTGTCAATTTCTGCTCTTGAATGACCAGGCCCGATGGCATTTTCATCCCATTCAATCCAATTCCAGTGAGCCTAGTATATAAGACCACTCCAACACAGCGATCGTTCGGCAAATTCTGAGATTGTTGCGCGATCTGCCTTAGCAGATATCTCTTCGAGATCGTTGAAGTCCCTCAGTGCAATTTGTGAGTTGAAGGGGTGCGATCGCAACAATATTGTTTATGCAACTCCAAACCCTGTATAAACTCGCATATTTGGGGCTTGAAATCCCAGCACAATATCCTCTTTTGGCACACCCATCGCCATTAAATCATGAGCAATTTGCCGCTCAGTAGTATTCTGCTGCACCCAGATCTTGCCTTCTCGAATATCCAAATGCATTACACAACCATAGACTCGCCGATGTCCATCCCAGCCGACATTGATCGCTTGGTAGTGATCCTGTTGAGTATCAAAAACCGTGTAGGATTCAATTTCACCATTCGCGATCGGCATTGACACATACTCGCTCAGATACGCTTGAATCAACCGTCGATAGTTTTCTAAAGTTTGATCCATTGCACAATCACCTCTTGAACTGGGTCATAGACCAATCGGCTAATTTGATACCGTTCGACTGAAATTTGAGCAAACTCTCGCTGAAAAAACGACTCATGCACTGCGATCGGCACTGCCAGATACAGGAATCGATCCGGTTCTTTCAAGTCTAATGCGAGGCGATAGTTGAGAAATTGCCCCAATGCCGCATGATAATCGGTCAGCGGAGAATCTCCTAAGAATGATTTCACCTCAACTGCAATTTTCTCCTCTGCTCGATCCGCCGCCAGCAGCCTTTCTGCCCCCAAGTCAATCTCAAATTTAGTTCCTCCCACATCAAGCTTAAATGGATCAGTGACAACCCACTGTTCTTTTTGTAATGCAGCCTTCACTGCCTGATGAAACAGATCTTTTGCTGCCATTCTGTCCTCTGTGCGATCGCATTCTCTATTTTACTCAGAGGTCATCCAGAGGCAATCGATCGTCTCAGCAGAAAACCCCGCTAATTGTGCGACTGTTGCGACAAGTCCGAGCACGAAGTGTAGCGAAGCTTTCGTTCCTCCGGCAAATTCTGAGATTGTTTCGCAATCTGCCTTAGCAGATATCTCTTCGAGATCGTTGAACACTCAGTCTGTCTGAGTTTCAATCATTGATAGAGCAACTATGATGAGACTATCGCGAGGACTCAAGCCATGAGTATTATTCTCAATCCTGACAACGAGAAATTTGTTCAGGCCCAAATTCAGACAGGTCGGTTTGCCAGCGCAGAGGATGTGATCAATGCTGCGTTAGAAATCTTTGCTGACCGAGAGAAGCGATTAGCAGAGTTGCGTCAAAAGATTCAATCTGGCACAGAGCAATTGCGAAATGGAGAGGGGGTAGAGGGCGAAGCAGTCTTCGATCGACTTCAAGCCAGAATCCGACAGCACTCTTCCTCGCAATCGTGAGTCAATATACGTACGTTCTCGCCCGATGCGATTCGAGATTTGGAAACGGTCTGTGATGGGTTGACGCAAATTGATTCTGCTGTAGCTTCTCGGCTGTTCGATCGGATTCGACAGAAATGCAAATTAGTGGCGGATTTTCCATTGCTGGGGAAACGCTATGAGGAACTTGCGCCAGATCTTCGAGGCTTTGTGGTCGATGATTATTGCGTGTTTTATTATCCTCTGCCAGACGGGATCGAAGTGGTCAGAGTAATCAACGGGCGAAGGGATATCGAGACGCTCTTTGGGCAATCAGACGAGTGAAATTGAGCGATTATGAATCGAGTCTCTCTATTTAATTAAACGTGGATTCGATCAAATCTTTCGCTGCGGTTGTGAATCCAGGCAGCCCCCTAAATCCCCCACGAGTGAGGGACTTTGAACCCAAGATCTTGTCTGAAAGTCCCCCAAAATTGGGGGGTTGGGGGGCAGAAGCGCTGAAGAACGAAGCGAAAAAATTCCATCGAATTCACGTTAATTAAAAGCGATGTCAGGCGTTCCACTGTCCCGGTAGAAAGCCCCGCTAATTTTGCGACTGTTGCGGAAAATTCGATTTTTCCTCCGCCGAATTCTGAGATTGTTGCGCGATCTGCCTTAGCAGATATCTCTTCGAGATCGTTGAAGTCCCTCAGTGCAATTTGTGAGTTGAAGGGGTGCGATCGCGACAATGCTGTTTATGCAAACCATAGACTCGCCGATGTCCATCCCAGCCGACATTGATCGCTTGGTAGTGATCCTATTGAATATCACAGTGTAGGATCCAATTTCACCAACGGTCTACTGTCGGTGTAGCCACTCAAACACACTTGCAGAAGCGACCGTTCCGGCAAAGTGGGCGGCAATGCCGAGAATATTTGCTAACGCCACAAAAATGTCGATCGATCGAATCATTCGAGTTGGGGCATAGATGGCGGCTCCTTGAGGCAGCGCAATTGTTTTTGCCAGCAGTACGCTCAAAATTGAAATGCCGCCCACAATAGTGACAAACATTCCTACAAATCCAACCAGCGCACCCAGACGCAGCAGTTGCAGAACTTCACCTTTAGGGGGATGAGTCTCAGGATTTGGATTACGCAGCCTTCTAGCAAAACGAGTCTGCCGATACGCCAAAAAAGTGCTAAACAACAGCACCAATAAGCCACCCACCGCCCAAAAAATCCCAATTCCAATCCCAGGAGTTGTCCCTTGAACTGCCGGATCAATGCCCGTCCCTGGAATCGCAGGAATCGTGAAGGTGGCTAGATTAAAGCTTCGACCGACGATCGCAAAGAGCAACAACAGCACGATCGCGGCAGTAAAGGCCAGGTCAATCCAAACCCCGACCCAGCCCACAATGCGTAAAATACCGCCTACTCGCTCTAACTTTGCAGTCAGGGCAGGTGATTCTGTCGTTTGCATAACCAAGTTTCCTAGTTCAATCCCATAACAGATACAAACTAGCGAGAACAGCAAAACGACGCGACTATCGTAAGAGAGAATCAGCCAGCGATCGCACAGGAGTCCTTTAGGCTGTGGATTGGTTGGAGAAGTTGGGAGCGATCGCAGTCATGATATTTCTGAGCGGCTTATCTCTCAGTTCTCTTCATCCAAGCTCTCATCCTCTCGCATCAAATCCCCCAGATACAGCTTGATAAATTCCTCTGCTGCATCGGGACTAATACTTTTTAGAGCTTTGACGATCTCCGCAACCGTTTCTGCGTTGGGGTCTACCTGTTCATGAAACCACCGATTGACGACGGCTCGATCGACTCTCAAGATGACCGCGAGTTTGTTCTGACTAATCTTGTGCGCTGCTAGTGCCTGTTTGAGGGCTTTTCCTGCTCTTCCCATGCCCTTGATCGTGTCAGAGGATCAGGAGCTAGTAAATGTTGATATTTAAGTCAACGTATGCCAGAATAGTGTTGACTTAAATATCAACAGAGCGTCAGGTGAAAAAATTATGTCGTATGGCGATCGTTTAAGACGATGGGCTGTTGTGATTCGGCTGCTCGAAAATATGCAGCGCATTACGGTCGCTCGTTGCGCTTCAAAATCAGATGCAGATGGTTACGCGCAAGTGTTTCGTCGTCTCATCCCGAATGCTACTTTTATCGTCGTGTTTGACCCACCAGATCTTGAGGAGGGCGATCGAGACACCGACTAGCTAAATCTACTCCAATTCATCAGGGTTAACGCCCAGCGATCGCAGCCTCTCCTCCAACCGCCTTGCTCGCTCGCTCTTCTGCTTGCGCTGCCTTCTCTTCTGCCCGTGCTGCTATCTCTTGTGGACTGGGAACCAACTCGCCTTCTAAAGTAAAAAACCGTAACTTTTGCTCAAAAACTCCCAGATACAGATTCAACTGGTGACTGATCAGCCAGCCTTGCTCGTTAGGTTCGATCGGTTGATACTCGCCAGAAGTCAGGCAAAATCCCTGAAATTCCAGCGTCTCTGGATGAAACCAGAAATATTCAGGCGTGCGAAACGTGTCTTGATAGAGTTGCTTTTTGGTGGTGCGATCGATCGTCGCCGTACTTGCAGACAACATCTCGACAATCACATTGGGATACTTGCCATCCTCTCCCCACAGCACCCAACTCTTGCGCGGATGTGGATCAGTCCCCAACACTACAAAAAAGTCAGGCCCTCGAAAATCGCGTGACTTGATTTGATCTTCGTTGAAGTAGATCGTCAAATTTCCACTAGCGTAGAAGTCCGATCGCTCCCGCCACCACGCCTTCAGGCAAGCCAACAATAGCTCAACCTGTTCTCGATGCCAGTCAGTTTCCAAGGGAGGCTCATCACTGTACAGATCAGTCGGCGGAACAATGATCACCTCTCCCGTCATCGCATCCACTAGACTCGTTTTAACCGGAGACATGGCAGTTAAGCGTCAGGTTTGAGATTGCCACGAACTCGCAAGCGGACGGAATTTGCGTGAGAAGGCAACCCCTCCGCTGTCGCTAGATGATCGATCGCTTTCGCCACTTTCTCCAAAGCCGTCTGCGAATATTGCACCAAGCTGGAATGCTTCAAAAACGTCTCGACTCCCAAGGGCGACGCATAGCGAGCCGATCCAGAAGTCGGCAACGTGTGGTTTGGCCCTGCCAAATAGTCACCCACCGCTTCAGGAGTCGAACTGCCCAAGAAAATCGCTCCCGCATGACGAATATTTTGCAGCAAGCTCCACGGGTCGTCCACCTCCAATTCCAGGTGTTCAGGCGCAAAATCGTTGGAGAGATCGGCCGCTGCCTCCAGAGAATCGACGATCGCCACCAGTCCATAATGCGCGATCGCTTTCTCGGTCAAAATCCGCCGGGGATGGTCAATCAGTTGCCGCTCGACTTCATCCACCACTTTTCGCGCCAGAGTCGCATCGGTCGTCAACAAAATCGCCGCCGCCATCGCGTCATGTTCTGCTTGAGCCAGCATATCCGCCGCTACAAACGCTGGATTCGCCGTCTCGTCTGCAATGATCAGCACCTCAGAGGGGCCCGCTAGAGAATCAATTCCTACCGTTCCATAAACCAACTTTTTGGCCAGCGTCACATAGATGTTTCCAGGGCCAGTAATCACATCCACTTTGGGAATCGTTTCAGTCCCGTAGGCCAGAGCGGCGATCGCCTGCGCTCCCCCAACTCGATAAATTTCTGTAACACCGGCCTCTTGAGCGGCGACCAAAACGGCTGCATTGATGGTCTTATCCTTGCCTGGAGGAGTGACCATGACAATTCGAGGCACTTGAGCCACCTTCGCAGGAACGGCATTCATCAAGACAGTACTGGGGTAACAGGCCTGACCACCGGGAACGTAAAGTCCCGCTCGATCGACGGGCGTATACCGTTTCCCCAAGACGACCTCATCCTCGCCAAAATGCACCCAGCTCTTGGGCACCCGTTGTCGATGGAAGGACTCGATCTGCTCTCTAGCAAACTGGATCGAGGTCAACAACTCTTTAGAAACTTGTTGGTAGGCAGCATCCAGTTCTGAGCCACTGACTCGCAGGTCTTCTGGTTTTAGATCTTGACGATCGAATTCCAAGGTGTAATCTAACACCGCCCGATCGCCCTGTCGCTTAACGGCTTGCAGTACCTCCCGGACTGTCGCTTCCTTATGCACAACTTGATCGTCATGAGTGCGATCGCAGATCCGTCGCAGTTCTGTTCTAGCCTCAGCCCACTGAGTAATGATTCGCAGCATGGAGTTAGGAGTGTCAGTCTTGAGATAACCCGATCGAGAAAGGGGTTTGGAGCATTCTAGCGACCATACAGGCTAGGCAAACCCACGCTCGTTTCTCTAGCTTAACCTGGATTTTTCAGGGATCATCCCATCGTTGAAGGTTGATGCTATAGTAATTTATCTAGCGATTTCTATGTCCAACTCTAGATAAAGTTCTTCTGAGATTTATTGTGGCAAACATCAAATCCGCACAAAAGCGCGTCAAAATTGCAGAACGCAACCGTCTGCGTAACAAAGCTTACAAGTCAGCCGTTAGGACGCTGATGAAAAAATTTCTGACTGCTGTTGATACCCATGCGGCTCAACCAACTCCCGAAACCGAGAAGGAAGTCCAGTCGGCGATGTCATCTGCTTACAGCAAGATTGACAAAGCGGTGAAGCGGGGCGTTCTTCATGCCAACACGGGTGCCCGTCGTAAGGCGCGTCTCGCAAAAGCGCTGAAGACTAAAGTGGCGGCGAGTACTGTTTCCTAGAAGTCCCTTACAGGTGACTCGAAGAGGTCGCTCCCTTCGCACGAGATTGAAGAAATAAAGATAAAGTAGAGTTCTTGATTTCGGTTGAGAACTTGATTTTCTGTCTTGACTTCCCTCATGCAACTGATTGACACCCACGTTCATATCAACTTTGACGCATTCCAGCCCGATTTGGATGCGATAGCTCGTCGTTGGCGAGAAGCGGGAGTCGTTCATCTTGTTCACTCTTGCGTCGAGCCAAGCGAATTTGCTGGAATTCAACAACTCGCCGATCGCTTCCCCGAACTCTCTTTTGCGGTGGGGCTGCATCCTCTGGATGTCGAAGAAAAATGGACGGCGGATTCTTCTCAGCAGATTTTGACGTTGGCGAAGTCAGATCAGCGCGTGGTGGCGATCGGAGAAACTGGGCTAGATTTCTTCAAAGCAGCGAACCGAGAACAGCAGTTTCAGTCCTTTGAGGCACAGTTGGCGATCGCTCAATCTTTGAATCTGCCCGTGATCATTCACTGTCGAGATGCGGCGGCACCGATGGCCGAGTTGTTGCAGCGATTTTGGCAAAAAAATGGGCCGGTAAAAGGCGTAATGCACTGCTGGGGCGGCACTCCTGAAGAAACTCAATGGTTTCTTGATCTGGGTTTCTACATTAGTTTTAGCGGAACAGTCACGTTCAAAAAAGCTCTTCAGATTCAGGAATCGGCAAAAATGGTGCCGGGCGATCGACTTCTCATCGAAACCGATTGTCCGTTCTTAGCGCCTGTCCCCAAGCGGGGCGAAAAACGAAACGAACCGTCGTACGTTCAGTACACTGCTCAACAGGTTGCCCAACTGCGAGAAATTCCTCTGGAGCAACTTGCAGCCCAAACGACCAAAAATGCTTGTCAACTCTTCGGATTGACGGTGCCTCTCTTCGGATTGACGGTGCCTCAATTGGCGTTGCCGATGCTGAAATAGGAGACTTTACAAATTGTTGCGGTTCTTCACCCCCCATCACCCTATTTTTACCTGATCATCGCAAACAGGTCCCACAAATTCGTGGATAAGTCAAGCCACAAAACGTAAATGCTGCGCCATAATGGTTGAGAGTGCAAAATAGAACGATCGAAAAGCAATTTTCCACAAGCTTTATCTTCCTCAATAAAGTTTAACGGCATGGGCGCTCACAAACCTCATCCATCGACCCTGGAAGAACTGGAGACCACACTGGCTATTACACCCTACAACTGAATACTTCATTTTTTTGGATTTCCTTTGGGAGTTCCAAACTTTTTTGCATTGACTTATTTGTGCAAATAGTAATAAAATTCGGGGTTCGCGCTGGGCGTGACCCTTCTGAGGAGACGCATGACTGAGCTTACCTACAACACCCCCGCCTTTGTTTTGCCAGACTTAGTTGAGATCCAGCGGGCTAGTTTCCGTTGGTTTCTCGAAGAAGGCTTGATCGAAGAACTCGACAGTTTTTCGCCGATCACAGACTACACCGGCAAGCTAGAGCTTCACTTTTTAGGGAAGGACTTTAAGCTGAAGCGCCCCAAATATGATGTTGATGAAGCGAAACGTCGAGATAGTACTTACGCAGTACAAATGTACGTTCCAACCCGCCTGATTAACAAGGAGACGGGTGAAATTAAAGAGCAAGAAGTCTTTATTGGTGACTTGCCTTTGATGACCGATCGCGGCACCTTTATTATCAACGGTGCTGAACGGGTCATTGTGAACCAGATTGTTCGCAGTCCCGGTGTTTACTACAAGTCAGAAACCGACAAAAACGGACGACGCGCCTACAACGCGAGCTTGATTCCCAACCGGGGTGCGTGGCTGAAGTTTGAGACGGATAAAAATGACCTGGTGTGGGTGCGGATTGACAAAACTCGCAAACTGTCTGCTCAAGTTCTGCTGAAAGCGTTGGGACTGAGTGACGGTGAGATTTTTGATGCGCTGCGTCACCCTGAGTATTTCCAGAAGACGATCGAGAAAGAAGGGCAATTTGGCGAAGAAGAAGCCTTGATGGAGCTATATCGCAAGCTGCGTCCGGGTGAGCCTCCCACCGTTTCAGGGGGTGCTCAACTGCTAGAATCTCGATTCTTTGACCCCAAACGCTACGATCTGGGCAAAGTGGGACGCTACAAGCTCAACAAAAAGCTGCGTCTCAACGTGCCAGAAACGGTTCGCGTCCTGACTCCGCAAGATATTTTGTCGTCGATCGACTACCTGATCAACCTAGAATTTGACATCGGCAGCATTGACGACATCGATCACCTGGGCAATCGGCGGGTGCGATCGGTTGGTGAGCTACTGCAAAATCAGGTGCGGGTTGGTCTAAATCGATTAGAACGAATCATTCGGGAACGGATGACGGTCTCGGATGCTGATTCGCTCACGCCTGCTTCTCTAGTCAACCCTAAACCGTTGGTAGCTGCGATTAAGGAGTTCTTTGGCTCCTCTCAACTCTCGCAGTTTATGGATCAGACAAATCCTTTGGCAGAGTTGACTCACAAACGTCGTCTCAGCGCATTAGGGCCAGGCGGTTTGACGCGAGAACGGGCAGGCTTCGCAGTGCGGGATATTCACCCGTCTCACTATGGCCGGATTTGTCCGATTGAAACGCCAGAAGGCCCCAACGCAGGTCTGATCGGTTCTCTAGCGACCCACGCTAAAGTGAACGCCTACGGCTTCATCGAAACGCCGTTCTACAAAGTTGAAAACGGACGAGTTCTCAGAGATGTCGCTCCCCTCTACATGACGGCAGATGAAGAAGATGATCTGCGGGTAGCAGCGGGTGACATCACGATGGATGAAGACGGTCGGATCGTCGGCGAATCGGTTGCCGTCCGCTATCGGCAAGATTTCACGACTGCAACGCCTGAAGAAGTGGACTTTGTAGCGGTTTCCCCGGTGCAGATTATTTCTGTGGCAACGTCGCTGATTCCCTTTTTGGAGCACGATGATGCGAACCGAGCGTTGATGGGTTCCAACATGCAACGGCAGGCGGTTCCTCTGTTGCGTCCTGAGCGTCCTTTGGTGGGTACTGGTCTAGAAGCGCAGGCAGCCCGTGACTCTGGGATGGTGATCGTCAGCCGCACCGATGGTGAAGTTACGTTTGTCGATGCGGACAACATTCGGGTGCGTGATTCGCAGACCAACCGAGAGATCACCTACTCGCTGCAAAAGTACCAGCGATCGAACCAGGATACTTGTCTCAACCAGCGCCCGATCGTCTTTATTGGCGATAAGGTCGTTGCGGGGCAGATTCTGGCAGATGGTTCCGCTACTGAAAAAGGCGAACTGGCACTCGGTCAGAATATTCTCGTTGCCTACATGCCGTGGGAAGGCTACAACTACGAGGACGCGATTCTGATTAGCGAACGCCTAGTGCAGGAAGACGTTTACACCTCGATTCACATTGAGAAATTTGAGATTGAGGCACGTCAGACCAAGCTGGGGCCCGAGGAAATCACGCGAGAAATTCCCAACGTTGGGGAAGATGCGCTGCGTCACCTGGATGAAACGGGGATCATTCGCATTGGGGCCTGGGTTGAATCGGGCGATATTCTCGTCGGCAAAGTGACTCCTAAAGGAGAATCGGATCAGCCGCCTGAAGAAAAGCTGCTGCGGGCGATCTTTGGTGAAAAAGCGAGAGACGTGCGCGACAACTCGCTGCGAGTCCCCAACGGTGAAAAAGGTCGGATTGTTGATGTGCGAGTCTTTACCCGTGAGCAGGGCGACGAATTGCCGCCAGGGGCGAACATGGTCGTTCGCGTCTATGTGGCTCAAAAGCGGAAGATTCAAGTCGGAGACAAGATGGCGGGTCGTCACGGTAATAAAGGGATTGTTTCCCGGATTTTGCCGCTCGAAGACATGCCTTATCTCCCCGACGGTCGCGCCGTTGATATCGTGTTGAATCCCCTGGGTGTGCCCAGCCGGATGAATGTGGGTCAAGTCTACGAGTGCCTGTTGGCCTGGGCGGCAGAAAATCTGGATATGCGCTTCAAAATCGTGCCGTTTGATGAAATGCACGGAGAAGAAAAGTCCAGAGAAACCGTTCACGGCAAGATCAGTGAAGCTCAAGACAAACGAATCAAATCCACGGGCGGACAAGATGGCTACTGGCTGTTTAACCCCGACAACCCTGGCAAAATTCAGGTCTACGATGGGCGGACTGGTGAACCCTTCGATCGCCCCGTTACGGTCGGCAAAGCCTACATGCTGAAGCTGGTTCACCTGGTTGACGACAAGATTCACGCTCGCTCGACCGGCCCCTACTCGCTCGTCACACAGCAGCCTCTCGGCGGTAAAGCTCAACAAGGCGGACAGCGATTTGGAGAAATGGAAGTCTGGGCGCTGGAGGCATTTGGAGCCGCTTATACGCTGCAAGAATTGCTGACGGTGAAGTCAGACGACATGCAGGGACGAAACGAAGCGCTGAATGCGATCGTCAAGGGCAAAGCCATTCCTCGTCCGGGCACGCCCGAATCCTTCAAGGTGCTGATGCGCGAACTTCAGTCGCTCTGTCTTGATGTTGCAGTTCACAAGGTGGAAACCAAGGAAGACGGCAGCAGTAAAGACATGGAAGTTGACTTGATGGCGGATGTGAACAGTCGCCGCGCGCCTTCTCGACCGACCTATGAATCCATTTCGCGCGATGCGATGGACGACGACGAAGACTAGAAATGCGCTGAGTTTTGGGTGGCTTTGATCGACTCAAGCTGCTCAAGACTCACCCTTTCACCCTTTAGCGCCAATCGAATATTAAGGAAGAATTACGCGATGCCAAAGCTAGAGCAGCGATTTGACTACGTTAAAATCGGTCTGGCATCTCCCGATCGCATTCGCCAATGGGGAGAGAGAACTTTGCCCAATGGTCAGGTCGTGGGTGAAGTCACCAAGCCAGAAACGATTAACTACCGCACCCTCAAGCCCGAAATGGATGGCTTGTTTTGTGAGCGGATTTTTGGGCCTGCAAAGGATTGGGAATGTCATTGCGGTAAATATAAGCGGGTGCGCCATCGCGGGATTGTCTGCGAACGCTGCGGCGTTGAAGTCACCGAGTCTCGGGTGCGTCGTCACCGCATGGGCTATATCAAACTGGCGGCTCCGGTCGCTCACGTCTGGTATCTCAAAGGGATTCCCAGCTACATGGCGATCTTGTTAGACATGCCTTTGCGGGATGTGGAGCAGATCGTTTACTTCAATGCCTATGTCGTTCTCGATCCGGGCAATGCGGAAAATCTCACTTATAAGCAACTGCTGACCGAAGATCAGTGGATTGAGATCGAAGACGAACTTTACAGCGAAGATTCTAAGCTCTCAGGCATTGAAGTGGGAATTGGGGCGGAGGCGCTGCAACGTTTGCTGCAAGACATTAATTTGGATACGGAAGCCGAGCAGCTTCGCGAAGAGATTGCCGTCTCCAAAGGGCAAAAACGCGCCAAGTTGATCAAGCGTCTGCGCGTTATGGACAACTTCATCGCTACAGGTTCTCGTCCTGATTGGATGGTGTTGGACGTGATCCCGGTGATTCCACCTGACTTGCGTCCGATGGTGCAGTTGGATGGGGGACGGTTTGCCACCTCCGACTTGAATGATCTGTATCGTCGCGTCATCAACCGCAACAACCGACTCGCCCGTTTGCAGGAAATTCTCGCGCCTGAAATCATTGTTCGTAACGAAAAACGGATGCTTCAGGAAGCGGTCGATGCCCTGATTGATAACGGTCGTCGCGGTCGAACTGTGGTTGGCGCAAATAACCGTCCGCTTAAATCCCTCTCTGACATTATTGAAGGGAAACAGGGTCGATTCCGGCAAAACCTTTTGGGTAAGCGGGTTGATTATTCGGGACGTTCTGTAATCGTGGTTGGGCCGAAACTGAAGATTCACCAGTGCGGACTGCCGAGAGAAATGGCGATCGAGCTATTCCAGCCCTTTGTGATCCACCGTCTGATTCGTCAGGGATTGGTCAACAACATCAAAGCGGCGAAGAAGCTAATTCAGCGCAACGATCCAACCGTCTGGGAAGTCTTGGAAGAGGTGATCGAAGGCCACCCCGTTTTCCTCAACCGCGCCCCGACACTGCACCGACTGGGGATTCAAGCCTTTGAGCCGATTTTGGTGGATGGTCGAGCGATTCAGCTTCATCCTCTCGTTTGTCCGGCGTTTAACGCTGACTTTGACGGTGACCAGATGGCGGTTCACGTTCCCCTGTCGATCGAAGCGCAGTCGGAGGCTCGTTTGCTGATGTTGGCTTCTAACAACATTCTTTCTCCCGCAACGGGGCGACCGATCATCACGCCTAGCCAAGATATGGTGTTGGGCTGCTACTACCTGACGACCGAAAATCTGGCCGGGCAGGAAGGTGCAGGCACCTATTTTGCCAACTTGGAGGACGCGATCAACGCTTACGAGCAGAAGAAAGTTGACCTCCACGCCTATGTTTGGGTGCGTTACGACGGCAAAATCGACCCAGAAGATCCCGAATTGATCAGCGAAGAGACGACACCCGATGGAATCGTCACCCGCACCTACAGCGATCGTCGCGTTCGCGTTGATGCAGACGGTGTTCTCATTTCGCAGTACGTCAAAACTACACCAGGGCGGATCATTCTCAACAAAACGATTCAGGAAGCACTGGCACTTTAGAACGTTTGAGAGGTTGGGCTTTAGGCGATTCAAATCGTGCCGCCTAGAGTCCCCTGTCTAACGTCCAAAGCCCACGAGCGTCAGGTTTGACAATTTCAGATTTTTGAGCGATCGCGCAAATCTAAAACAGTAGAAGCGGGGCAAATAATGGCACAGAATTCAGATAAGCATGTTTTTCGCAACTATGTGGTCAGCAAAAAGCAGTTGACCAATTTGATCGCGTGGTCGTTCACCAACTACGGGACGGCTCGGACAGCTCAGATGGCGGATTTGCTCAAAGATTTGGGCTTCCGGTATGCCACCAAAGCAGGGGTTTCGATCAGTGTGGATGACTTGCAAATCCCACCGAGTAAGCGTCAGTTGCTAGATGCAGCCGAAGAAACGATTCGTGACACTGAGGATCGCTACACTCGCGGCGAAATCACCGAAGTGGAACGGTTCCAAAAAGTAATTGACACCTGGAACGGGGCCAGTGAAGAACTCAAAGACGAAGTGGTCAAACACTTTCGATCGAACGACCCCCTTAACTCGGTCTACATGATGGCCTTCTCTGGTGCCAGAGGAAACATCTCTCAGGTGCGTCAGTTGGTTGGAATGCGCGGCTTGATGGCAAACCCGCAGGGGGAAATTATTGACTTGCCCATTAAGACTAACTTTAGGGAAGGTCTGACCGTGACTGAGTACATCATCTCCTCCTACGGTGCCCGCAAAGGACTGGTAGATACGGCACTGCGGACGGCTGACTCCGGCTATCTGACCCGTCGATTGGTGGACGTTTCGCAAGATGTGATCGTGCGCGAACTCGACTGTGGTACGGAACGAGGCATTCCGGCCCTGCCGATGATGGATGGCGATCGCGTTCTTATTCCCCTCAAGGACAGACTTCTGGGACGAGTCGCTGCTGAAGACGTGCTGCATCCTGAGACAGGCGAAGTGATCGTCAAGCGCAACGAAGCCATTTCTAACGAGATGACGGAGCAGATCGGCAGAGCAAAGATTGCCCAGATTGTGGTGCGATCGCCTCTGACCTGTGAAGCGGCTCGTTCCGTTTGTCAGCTTTGCTATGGCTGGAGTCTGGCACACGCCCATCTGGTGGACATTGGGGAAGCGGTCGGGATTATTGCGGCTCAGTCGATCGGGGAACCTGGCACCCAGCTTACAATGCGGACATTCCACACGGGCGGGGTGTTTACGGGTGAGATGGCGCGTCAGGAGAAAGCTGGATTTGATGGCGTGATGCGCGTTCCCAAACGACTGAGAACTCGACCTTTGAGAACCCGTCACGGCGAAGATGCGCTGATTGTGGAATCGGCTGGCTCCGATATCAAGATCACGCTGGAAGGAAAAGGTAGCCTCCAGCAAGTCTTCTCGGTTTCTCAAGGCGCGACGCTGATGGTCAAAGATGGTCAGCACGTCAAAACCGGACAGATTTTGGCAGAAGTCCCCTTAACGGGTCGCGGTCGCAAAACGACTGAAAAAGCTGCCAAAGACGTAGCTTCTGACTTGGCAGGTGAAGTCAAGTTTGAAGACCTGGTGCCCGAAGAGAAGAAAGACCGTCAGGGGAACACGACGCGCATCGCCCAAAGGGGCGGTTTGACTTGGATTCTTTCTGGCGAAGTGTATAACCTGCCACCGGGTGCAGAACCTGCGGTCAAGAATGGCGATCGCGTCCAGGCAAACGGGGTGATTGCGGAAACCAAGCTCGTTACTGAAAATGGCGGCGTGGTGCGTCTCCCGGAAGTCGGTGAAGGAAAAGGCGGGCGAGAAGTCGAGATTATTACGGCTTCTGTGATGCTGGATCAGGCGAGAGTGCGGGTTGAAAGCCATCAAGGGCGTGACCAGTATCTATTAGAAACCACAGGCGGCCAGCTTTTCTCACTCAAAGCCACCCCCGGAACTCAAGTCACCAACAGTCAAGTTGTCGCGGAACTGATCGACGATCGCTATCGCACCAACACGGGCGGCATCATTAAATACTCTGGTGTGGAAATTGCCAAGCGAGGCAAAGCCAAACAGGGGTATGAAGTCGTTCAGGGCGGAACGCTGCTGTGGATTCCGGAAGAGGCCCACGAAGTCAACAAGGACATTTCTCTGTTGATGGTCGAAGATGGTCAGTACGTTGAAGCTGGTACGGAAGTCGTTAAAGACATCTTCTGCCAGAGCAACGGAGTCGTCGAGGTGACTCAGAAAAATGACATTCTTCGGGAGATTGTGATCAAGCCCGGCGAACTGCACATGATCGACAACCTGGATGAAGTTATCACCAAAGAAGCGACGCTGGTGAATCCGGGTCAGCAAGTTATGCCAGGGTTGGTCGTCGATGAGCTTCGCTATGCGGAGTATGTCGAAACTCCTGAAGGGCCGGCGATGCTGCTGCGTCGAGTCACTGAGTTTACGGTTCCCAATGAGCCGTCTGTCCCCAGCCAAGAATCGACGAGTGAAGAAGCTGGGCGATCGATTCGTCTCAGAGCCATTCAGCGTCTACCGTTCAAGGATGGTGAGCGCGTCAAATCAGTTGAAGGGTTAGATTTGCTGCGGACTCAATTGGTTCTCGAAATCGACAAAGACACCCCGCAACTGGCTGCTGATATTGAGCTGGTTGCTGACACCACTGACCCAGAACTGATGCGCCTGCAACTGGTGATTCTCGAATCGCTAGTGATTCGTCGGGACATCTCAGCAGACACGACTCAGGGCAGTACGCACACGCGCGTTTTGGTCAAAGATGGCGACCAGATTGGCCCAGGTGCCGTCGTCGCTCGGACTGAAATTCAGTGTAAAGAAGCCGGAGAAGTGCAGGGGATTCGCCAGGGCAGTGAGGCGATTCGGCGGATTTTGGTGGTGAGAGAAGCGGACACGATCGCGATCGACACCAAAGGCAAAACACCCACCGTCAAAGCAGGAGATCTCCTCGTGTCGGGGGCACAGCTCGCACCGGGAATGCTCCTCGAAGAGTCAGGACAGGTGCTTGAGGTTAGCGATTCTCAGATCAGAATGCGGATTGCTCGTCCTTATCGCGTGTCTCCGGGTGCCGTTCTTCACGTCGATGATGGCGATCTGGTGCAACGGGGTGACAACCTGGTGTTGCTGATTTTTGAGCGCACCAAAACGGGAGACATCATTCAAGGTCTGCCGAGAATTGAAGAACTGCTCGAAGCACGTAAGCCCAAAGAAGGCTGTGTGCTGGCAGAACGTCCCGGTAAAGCTCAGGTCGTCTATGGCGAGGATGACACGGTAGAAGTGAAAGTAGTTGACTCAGACGGACTGGTGACGGAGTATCCGATCGGCCCCGGTCAAAACGTGATCATTTCTGATGATCAGCATGTTCTGGCAGGAGAACGGCTCACAGACGGCCCCGCCAACCCCCATGAGCTTCTAGAAGTGCTGTTCAAAGCCAATCGTGAAGCAGTCGGCATCCATGATGCATCGATGATCAGCTTGAGAGAAGTTCAGACTTTCCTCGTCAACGAAGTGCAGGCGGTGTATCAGTCTCAAGGGATTGATATTTCGGACAAACACATCGAAGTTGTCGTGCGTCAGATGACTTCTAAGGCACGGGTAGACGATGGGGGCGATACCACCATGCTGCCCGGCGAACTGGTCGAACTCTATCAAATCGATCAGGTTAACGAAGCGATGTCGATTACCGGGGGCGCACCTGCTGAATACACGCCCGTCTTGTTGGGGATTACCAAAGCCTCGCTCAACACAGACAGCTTCATCTCGGCAGCAAGTTTCCAAGAAACAACTCGCGTCTTGACCGAAGCGGCGATCGAAGGCAAGTCCGACTGGCTCCGAGGCCTCAAGGAGAACGTGATTATTGGTCGTCTAATTCCCGCTGGAACCGGATTTAACGCTTACGAAGAATCGGGTACGCCGGATGTGGATATGGCTTACGACGGGTCGATCGCCTTTGACGACGAAGGGGATTTGACCGATGTCGTACTGGACGATCGCACGGCTCGCAGTTACGGTTTAGACAGCTTTGATGAGCGTCCGAGCTTTAGCTTTGAGAGCTTTGGCAGTCCTGTCGCTGATGTCGATGCCGAGCCGTTCTCGCCTGTATTAGATGACGACGACGATCTAATTGATGATGGCGTTGACGACGACGATGATGATGACGAAATGGACGATGACGACCTGTAAAGTTTGGCTGATTCTTAATTGACTCGCGAATCGTTCCTCCCTGTTGACACAATGGGGAGGATTTTTTATGTAATGATTCTAGAGTTTGGCAATGAATCGGGGCAAAGGCGCTATGATTGCGACGAAATTTGTATAGCAGAACGTCGCTTCAGAAAACCGATGAGCAACCATCTACTCGCGATTCAAAAATTGGCTGTGGAGAATGGGAAGTTTCCGGGCTACTTTGTTGTCAGCACTGCCCCCATCAATGTAGAAGATCGGTCTCAAACTGATCCAAAAGTTGACCCCGACCAGGCAATTCATGAAATGACTCAATACCTGAAAGAGCACAAAGAAGATGCCGAAATTCTGGTGATGATTCACGGCTATAACACCCCCAGATCAGGGGCTGAATATTGGTATAAAAGCACTTGTGAATATATTTCTCAGCACTATACAGAGATTCCTAAAGGATTGCTGGCAATCGGCTATCGCTGGCCATCTGAGCAAATTGTAGAAGATGAATCGGGCAGCTTTAAAGATAAGCAAGCGGCAGCAAAACAGGCTTTACCCAAGCTGATGAGCCTTGTGACGCGATCGGGCATTGTGGGTCTGATTGTAGGCGTGGTGGGCACTTTAATCAGTATTTTGATCACGCTATCTAGGGTTTACACTGGCTTAGAACTGCTGCTTAGTTTTGTCGTTTTGCTGATTCTTTCGCTGGTTGCGGTTGCGCCAATTTTGACGATTGTTGCGCTGAGATTGACCGTTTATTTTCGAGATACTTTCCGAGCAAGTAATTATGGTGTAGCAGATTTTGTTGAGTTAATTCGACAGTTGGATAGTGCACTAGTTGAGCAATCTGAAGGTGACGATCGCGCTCAAAAACTGGCGGCTTGGAGTCAAAAAAAAGTGCGGTTATCGTTTATTGGCCACAGCATGGGAGCCTTTGTTGTCACCAACGCCATGCGAATTCTTTCTGATGTGTTTGACCCCGGTTCGATCGGAAATTTGGATGTCAACAACCGCGATAAGTGCCCTTCGTCTGAAATTGGTAATGTCTTTCGATTGAGTAAGCTCGTCTTGGTGGCTCCTGACATTCCCGCAGAGTCGATTATCTCAGGTCGAGCGAATACGCTGCGATCGTCTCTGCGTCGATTTGAGGAAGCTTATCTCTTTTGTAATGAGGGCGATATGGCGCTCCGACTTGCTTCTACGTCGGCCAACTACTTTACCTTTCCTGCCAAAACTCGTGATGGGGGCTATCGTCTGGGAAATGTCAATGTTAGAAATAAGCTGCAAAACCGGAAGCGTAATTTGGGCGGGATTGTTAATCTATCAGAAACTGGGCAACTGATAACACCTGCTGATGATCATTTGGTTGCTAAAGATTCAACGTTTTTGAACTACTTGTTTATTCGAGAAAGGACTTCTTTAGCGTCTCGACAAGAACTAATTGGACTGGGAGAAAAACAGAAGTCGATCGCTAAATTGTTTACCTATTTCGACTGTACCAACTATAAAGAAAAGTACCTTGATCCTAAGACCCAACAAGAGAAAGAGATCGGTATTGTCAGCAAGGCGATCGACAAACCTTTTCTTAGTTTTTGGGACTATATTTCTCTGAGTCTGGACTTCTTTACGGGTAAAGTTGACACGCATGGCGGCTATATTTTTAGCCCTCACGCTAACTTGAGTAAACGGCTGATTTATGGCTTAAGCTGTCTTGGATTTGAGAAGTTTCTGGACTCTCTAGAAGCTGATCCTTTATTTCCCAAATTGCTCGAAGACGTTAGAGTTCAGCGATCGGAGTTAGCTCCCAATCAACAAAAAGAACTCGCTTTGTTACAAACCCTCTCCTATTTGTGTGGAAGTAAAGGAATTCAGGTTTTGTTAGCACCCGAACGCTATGCAGTGGATGTGTTAGGAGGAGAAACTGATCGAGATGGCTACTAATTTCAAATATCAGAATGGGTGTTGAAAATTGATTGCTTAAAGCCTGCTAATTGGCAATGTAAACCAGAATGCTGCACCCAGATTTGGAGAACTGACAACTCCCATTTGTCCCTGATGGGCTGTGATGATCTGATGACACAAAAAGAGTCCGAGTCCAAGTCCGGTGAGGTGGTGATTGTGAAATCCTCTCAAATACGGCTTTTTAAAGACTTGAGCGCATTGTTCTTGACTCATTCCTACGCCATTGTCTGTGATCGTACAGCGCAGCAGTCCATCGATTAATTCGACTGCGATCGTAATTCTCAATCCAGGATGATTATGCTTAACTGCATTCGTAATTAAGTTCTCTAAAACTTGACGGATATTCGTAGAATCGGCAACGACAAGCGGCAAATTCTCAGATAGCAAAGTCTCTAATTGGACGTTGTCTTCAATCAATAAAGGATGCAGATCACAAAGCACCGATCGTACTAATTCAGACAATTGAAAGGGTTGACGACTGAGTATATTTTCCTGAGTGTCTTGTGAGCCAGCTTCAGACAACGATCGGATTAAGCTAATTTGATGTTCGCTACTTTCAATCATGCAATTGAGAACCGATCGCGAAAGCACAATCTCTTGATCGGGCTTGTTTTGTAACCGCCTCAAAACCATGAGCATTCCCAAGATGGGTGTTCTCAAATCATGAGTAACGGCATGAAGAAGCGTATCTTTCACCTGATTGGTGGACTGAAGCTGCTCCATATTTTGCTGAAGCTGAAGTGTCCGCTCTGTCACTTGATGTTCTAAACTATTTGCCAGCGTTTGAACTTGCTGATAGAGCGTTCCTTGCTGAATTGCAATCTCGACTTGAGTGGCTAACTTTTCTAACAGTTCAATTTCAAAAGATTGCCACTGACGCGCCTCAGAGCATTGATTGACATTCAACACACCAAACATTTGATTGTCTTGGAAGATCGCGATCGCAATACTGGCACGAATTTGATATTGCTCATAGTAAGCATTAATAAAAGGGGTTTTTTCAGCCTGATCAGAATCGTGATTGACGCGAATATGAGACAACCCAAACGTCTCTCGAACGTCATTCAAAATGCTCATCGGAGATTCTGTGCCCAGCACCGATCGCCAGATTGGATCGACCGATTCTGCAACAACTTTGGCATAGCCCCGCTCGTCAAACTGCGAAAAAAACACGCGATCGACCCCCAAAAACTGCTGCACTTCAGCCACGGTCGTGTTGAGAATTTCCTCAATTTGGAGTGACTGTCTGACTTGCAGCGTGATTTCATTGAGCAGTCGATCGCGCTCACTCAACCGCTGTTGTTCTGTAATGTCCTGCACCGTTCCCGTGATATTCATGCCATTTACTTCGACTTGTTCGCTGACCGTGCGTTCTAATCCGTTGGGCAACACAATCCGGTAACACAGCCGATAAGGTTTGTGCAACAATCGTGCCCTTTCTAAAGCTTGTCTTACTTGATTGCGATCGTCGTGATGTACCCGTCGCAAAAAATTCTCTGGAGTGGGGCGTAGAGATCGGGGTACGTATCCCAAAATTCGATACAGTTCGTCTGACCAGGACAGCGATATCTGCGTCGAACACGGAGACTCATCCCAATCCCAATTGCCAATTTGAGCAACGCGCTGGGCATTCGTCAAACTAGCTTCTTGTTTGCGTAAAAGATCTTCTGCCTGCTGACGTTCTGCGATCGCCGCCGCCAACATCAACGCCATCACGGTCGTCACCCCGACAAACGCCTGCACCTGAGAAATCGCCTGCTGAGAATCGCCAACCCGCATCCAGTCTCGATTTTGGATAACTCCCCAAAGGGCGATCGCTGAGAAAATTAAGCTGCTCAAAACGGTTCCCCGCTGTCCCAGACGCAAGGCCGCCCACCCCAAGACCAAAAACGGCAAATAGTGAAGCAGGTATCGCGCCAGCCCAGACGCATCCTCACCCAATCGCCCCGGAGCAACCAGAACCACCCAGGCGCACAGAATCAGCAACCCCAGCCAAAGCATCACTTCGACCGATCGCCGTCGAAACGATCGATGCTCTCTCCACGCTTTCACTAAAGCGCTCACAGACGGCCGACGCTGGACGGGCTGACTCAACCAGGTCAGTAAAGCAGGAGTCACGACCAAAATCCCAACGCCATCTCCCAGCCAGACAGTCCACCAATTGTCAAGAAGTCCCTGCTCTGGCACTAATCCCGCTAAATAGCCGTTAAGTGTGCTGATTGTGGCGTTGACTGCCGATGAGAAGGCGGCGCCGATCGCTACAAATGAAGACACATCCTGCAACCGCCGCAGGGAAGGACGAAAGCCCACTCTTTGCAACAAAAACTCACCGCTCACCGCTTCTAAAGTACTGCCGATCGTCGCGCCGATCGCCGTCACCCAAGTTACGCCAGAGAGCGATCGCGCAAACAGCAAAGCGCCGAGAGCCACGCCAACCCAGGCGGATCGTCCAAACAACAGCAAGGCTGCCAGAGAGATGCCCGCAGGCGGATAGAACGCCGAAGCTGTTGCATCTGTGCCCAGTTGTACCAGGGAAAAGGCAAATTTGGCACTCAAAAAGTAGGCGACAGCGATCGCGCCAATGAGCAAACCAAAACGCCAGAATCGCCTCGTACTCAGAGACATAAAATTTTCTGAGCCATCAACCCCGTTACCAGCATTCTCGGCTTCTCTCATTGGGCAATTCGGACAACTGAAGCAATCCTTTGAGCAGGCGCGATCGAGCAAGTATGAATCCGCATTCACTGTCGCCCCAGATCGAGTTCCATCTAAATTTAAGGTAGGGTGGGAGTCAGAAGTCCGCCTTCCCCCAGTTGGGTGAGCAGGCGCATAGAATGACTCACATCTCTTCTAGAATACTTGAAGCCATAGGAGACGAGGCAGTTGGCATGGGGAACGCAGTTGAGTTTCATGAGGTGACCTATGATCTGCATTCTCGATCGCTCGTGTCTCGGCTCACTTTTGGCATTCCACAGGGCGAAACGCTGGTGCTGTTGGGGCGGAGTGGCTGTGGCAAAACGACCACTTTGCGACTGATCAATCGATTACTCAATCCCACGGCTGGAGAGATTCAAGTTGAGGGCATTTCGACGCAGAAGTGGAACCCGATCGCCCTTAGACGACGCATTGGCTATGTGATTCAAGAAATTGGCTTGTTTCCTCACTTCACCGTTGCCCGCAATATTAGTGTCGTTCCCACGTTAGAAGACTGGGAGCCAGCGAGAATTCGATCGCGCGTCCTGGAACTGATGGAACTGGTGGGTCTGGGGCCAGCGTTTGCCGATCGCTATCCTCATCAACTGTCGGGGGGTCAACGGCAACGAGTCGGGGTGGCGCGGGCCTTGGCTGCCGATCCGCCGCTATTACTGATGGATGAGCCGTTTGGGGCCCTTGATCCGATTACGCGGGTTGAGATTCAGCGAGAATTTCATGACCTTCAGCAGCGTTTGGGCAAAACCGTTGTTTTTGTGACTCACGACATTCAAGAAGCCTTCAGGCTCGGTTCTCAAATTGGACTGATGCAGGCTGGAGAACTGGTCGTGTTGGCAACGCCGGAGGAATTTGAGCGATCGACCCATCCCGAAGCCAAAGCCTTCTTAGCCGTGAAGGGTGGATCATGGATTTTTTGACCCGCTATGGTGAAGAAATTTTACAAAAATCAGGTCAGCATTTATTTCTAGTCTTGATTTCTACCGGAATCGCCGTTTTGATTGGGGTGCCTTTAGGCATTTTGATCACCCGCCAGCCAAAGTTAACCCGACCAATTCTGGGTTTTGCGAATGCGATCCAGACGATGCCCAGTTTGGCGCTGCTTGGCTTTTTGATCCCGGTGCCCTGGATTGGGGGAATTGGCCCGCGATCGGCGATCGTTGCCCTGATTCTTTATTCTTTACTGCCGATCATTCGTAATACCTATGTGGGCATTATCAGCGTCGATCCGGCTATTCGCGAAGCGGGGCGAGGAATGGGCATGACCGATCGCCAACTGTTGTTTCAGGTCGAGCTTCCGCTTGCGGCGGGCGTGATTTTGGCGGGTATTCGGTTAGCCGTGGTGATTGGGGTGGGTTTGGCGACGATCGCGGCCACGATCAGTGCAGGCGGATTGGGTGAACTGATTTTTCGAGGCGTTGCGGTGGTCGATAGTCAACTAATTTTGGCTGGCGCAATTCCCGCTGCGATCATGGCTCTCAGTGCCGATTTTGCTCTAGGCTGGATCGAGCGTCGCCTTATGGTGAAGAAATGAAGCTAAGAAACTTTTTTTCCTTTTTCCTGTTGCCTCTTGTCTTGATTGGGACGATCGCCGCCTGTTCTCAAAACAGCAATCCTCAAAGTAGCGATCGCGTGGTTGTTGGCACCAAAAATTTCACAGAGCAGGTGATCTTAGGCGAAATTTTATCTCAACAAATCGAGAGCAAAACAAAGTTGAAAGTTGATCGTCGCTTTAATCTCAATGGCACTTTTATCTGTCACGAAGCGATTAAGACTGGCGAAATTGACCTCTATCCTGAATACACAGGTACGGCTTACACCTCGATTTTAAAGCAGCCTGCGATCTCTTCGAGTTACCCGCAAGGGGTCGGTGATGCTCAACAGGTATTCGCCAAAGTCAAAGAAGAATATCCTCAACGCTTTAAGCTGGAATGGTCTGCTCCGTTTGGGTTTAGCAACTCGTTTGCGATGATTATTCGGGGAGAAGACGCTCGCAAGTTGGGCGTACAAACGCTGTCAGAAGCTGCGAAATATACTCCCGAATGGCAAGCAGGATTTGGCTTTGAATTTCTCAATCGAGAAGATGGGTTTCCTGGCTTATCAAAAACTTATGGCTTGAAATTTAAAGGTCAACCTAAAGTCATGGATCTGGGTTTGTTGTATCGCGCTCTAACAGAAAAGCAAGTTGACTTAGTAGCTGGAAACTCTACAGATGGCTTGATTCCAACTTTGGATTTAGCCGTTCTCAAGGACGACAAACAATATTTTCCACCCTACGAAGCGGCGGCGATCGTGCGTCAAGAAATCCTGCAAAAACATCCCGAATTACGTCAAGCCCTCAACGATTTGGGGGGCAAGATCACCGAACAGAAAATGCAGCAACTCAACTATCGGGTCGATGGCAAAAAAGAAGATGTTAAACAAGTGGTTCGTGAGTTTTTGTCTGGTAGCTGAAGCCGTGTATCGCTAAAGCGGCGTGTGGCGACGATCGTGAAACCAATCCCGCAACTGCTGACGACAAGCCGACTCCAATACGCCCCCCAACACAGCCAACCGATGATTAGAAGCGGCACCATCTGGCACATTCAACACCGTGCGAATCGCCCCCGCTTTGGAATCATCTGCCCCATAGACCAACAGCCCCAATCGAGCCAAAACCAGCGCTCCTGCACACATCGGACAAGGCTCCAGCGTCACATACAGCGTGCAGTGATTGAGATGCCAGTTTTGCAGCGATCGACCCGCCGCTCTCAGCGCAAGAATTTCAGCGTGGGCCGTGGGATCGCGATCACGCTCTCGTCGATTTTCTGCCTCTGCCACTAAATTTCCCTTTGAATCGACTACCACGGCTCCCACAGGCACATCGCCCGCCTTTCCAGCAGATTCGGCTAATTCAAGCGATCGCGTCATCCAGCGGCGGTGAGTCAAGTAGTCAGGATGATCGATCAGTGGTGGAGGAATGGAGAACGGCAAGAGGGAAATGAGGGGGCGATCAGGTCTTGAGAATACTGTAAGCTTTGTTCGAGAAGCTCCTTCTATACTTGCCCATGCCTTCTTTTTTGACAACTCTGGCCACTCATCTGACAGGCGAATTTGACAACCGAGAACAGGCGATCGCTGACCCTGTTTGGTATGTCCATCTACAACTCTGGCACCGTCAGGTAGCGCTCTTTGCCGAAGACAGCATCACGATTTTTGCCGAACAAGCCAACGTTCTGAAACTTGACCAACCCTATCGTCAGCGATTGTTAAGAATTCAACCGACAGGCGAGGAGGCGTTTCCGCTTAAGGTGCAATACTACAGCTTCAAAGATTATGCAGCCGTGAAGGGAGCCGGACAAAATCCAGCGCGATTGCAGCAAATCACAGAGGCAGACATCGAACTTTTACCAGGCTGTGTTCTTCAAGTTGCTCACCAGAAAACTCAGGAGAGCGATCGCTTTCAGGCAATGCCACCTGCGGACACCTGCTGCTACTTCTCATACGAGGGTGAAACTCGTCAGGTTGCTTTAGGCTTTGAAGTCAGTCCTGGCAAATTTCTCAGCTATGACAAAGGCATCGACCCCAACACGGGTACAGCCCTTTGGGGAGCAGTGATGGGTGCCTACGAATTTACAAAGCGCCCCTCGTGACTAACTCAAAGCGACCCCTTGCGGGTAACTCGAAGAGATCGAAAGGACTTTAGACTGAACAGCATTAAGGTTTTCGGTTCAATGTGTCTGGTCTATCGGCTTCAAGGGTTTTGTACCGCAGTCAAGAGAACCGATGCCGCTCGTCTAACTTGCGACTCCCCTGGGCACCCCTTCTAATGCCTCGTCTTCAGTCTCAAAAATCTCAAAAACTGAATCCATCATCGTGACCTCAAAGACTAGCTTAGCTTCAGGATGGACGTTACAGATGCGAAAACTACCTCTGACCTTATCAGCGTCCCGCATTCCAGCGACGAGAGACGTTAGCCCAGAGCTATCGATAAAGTTAACCTGCCCTAGATTGACCACCACATGACGGCTAAGTTTGGCAATACATTCTTGAAGCTTGAGGCGAAACTGCCATGCTGTCGTGATGTCAAGCCGCCCTGTCGGAGTGAGAATGATTACGAGCGTGCCATCGTGGGTCGTGTGCGTTGTTTGCTCCATATGGATTGACTTCTGCTCCATGTAAACCATTGACTCCCCTCTTGCTGTGGATTTGGGTTAGCAGAGAAGCCGAGACATGACCCTTTTGGGATGCAAGGCAAATCACTTTACCCGTAGATGCTGAACGTCCGTGCCGATAAAAGCGCTCAAGATTGAGCAGGTCACGGCCATGACAGTCTCAGTTATGCCCACAGAGCGAGCTTTTCTAACGCGATCGTCTCCTTTGATCACGCAGGCAATCCTCTAAATCTTACCAGAATAAAATAATCCTGGTGACGGAGTGCTAGAGCAGCCCATCAGCCAGGAATCAGCCAGCATTGTTGCGAGAAAAGCGGTCTTTTAGGATTTTGCAGTCCAGTTTACCCAGTCTTGAGGCTTGAGAAAGGTGTCGTAGAGTTCTGCTTCGGGAGAGCCTGGCTGGGGTTGGTAGCCGTATTCCCAGCGTACCATTGGCGGGAGTGACATCAGGATTGATTCGGTGCGGCCGTTGGTTTGTAGCCCAAAAATCGTGCCGCGATCGTACACCAGGTTAAATTCTACATAGCGTCCGCGTCGGTAGAGTTGGAAGTTGCGCTGATGTTCGCCGTATTCCAGTCCATTTCGTCGCTCGACGATCGGCACGTAGGCTGGCAAAAAGGCATTTCCGCAGTCTTGCACAAAAGAAAATAAATCTTCCCAGGTACGATTCTTGACGGCTCCGGCTTTCTGGCTATATTGTGCAGCGGCTGTATCTAACTGAGAACCAGGATAAGAGACCGGATAGAGAATGCCCTGAGTGTCTTGATAATCAAAGAAAATCCCACCTACGCCACGAGTTTCTCCGCGATGCTTGAGGTAAAAATATTCGTCGCACCAGAGCTTAAAGGTCGGGTAATACTCAGGATGGTGAGCGTCACAGGCATTTTTCAGCGTGGTGTGGAAGTGCTGCGCGTCTTCGGCAAAGGGATAGTAGGGAGTCAGGTCAATGCCGCCGCCAAACCACCAGACGGGCCCCGCCTCAAAGTATCGATAGTTGAGGTGAACGGTAGGCACATAGGGATTGCGAGGATGCAGCACCATTGAGGTTCCAGTCGCATAGAAGCCATGTCCGCCCGCTTCGGGGCGCTGTACCAGGATCGAAGGGGGCAAATCTTTTCCCCAGACTTCAGAAAAGCCAACGCCGCCCTGCTCAAAGATTTTGCCTTCTTTCATGACGCGCGATCGCCCACCGCCGCCTTCTGCCCGCTCCCAGTTGTCTTGTTGAAACTTGCCTTCCCCGTCTAGTTGTTCTAACCCCTGGCAAATTTTGTCTTGCAGAGTTTTCATCCAGTGGCTGACTCGCTCACGAGAATCAGAAGGGGGAAACGCTTGAGAGGTGGAGACTTCAGTGGAAAAGGCCGTCATAAGTTCCCTGGAAAGTTGGATCAAAAAGGTTTACGCGGTCAAAGATGGAATTTGCAAAAGTTTGCGGTCTAAATTGAGTTTGCAAAAGTTTGCGAAAAGTCGGTTGTCCAAGAATGACAGTGCCTAAAAAAGTCTTTTGTAGAGGCAATTTGAGGACTGTGAGCTTCCCGATTTAATGCGCTTATTTAGACTATCGTGAATTGTAACGACAACCAACTCGCTAACTCCTTGCCAAAAGGCTTCTTGCTTAGTGAAATCAAGGGGTTGAGCTACTGTTAAATTCTATGAACCTGTGTGAACTTGAATGAGTGGTGACTCAGCAGTTAATAATTTTTGACTTCAAACCCTGCCCTAATGATCGTAGCGTCGTAGAGGGGATCTCGATCGCTCAGTCTCTAAGGGTATGCTTAACAGCAGTCTTAAGGGAGATGGCAATTTAGGAATGGACGTGTCTAGGATAATGAATTCCCTGTTGGGTCGAGCGTAGGAGGGCGATCGTCATGCTCAAGCTTCCATCTAGATTTCTTCGCCGCAAACGTCGCCGCGTTCAGCATACTCTGGCGAGAACGTATCAAACCATCAGCACTGCGTCAGTCGATGACTTGTGGAAAAAAATTATTGACCTGGCAGATGTGTCGTGGCATCCTCTGCTGTCTAGCACCAATGTTCCGCGAGGGCTGGTAGCCAAACCGGGACTAATTTATGAAGCCGTGACGCGACTGGGGCCATTTCCGGTTCGGATTTTTGTTGAGCGGGTTGATCACCGGGAGTTGTTGAGCATTCGGATTTTGGCACTACCTGGGATCGAGGAGCGGGTGACGTATCAGGTCAAATCAACCGTCTGTGGCACTTCTGTCGCGTATTCAGTGACGCTGCAAGGGTGGCTGTCTCCGTTAGTCTGGTCACTGATCAAGCCTTATTCTGCGAGAGTCGCCTCTGATTTGGCTCAAGCCACCGAGCAGTCCATTTCGGGAAATCTAGAACCGCCCGATCGGGGCTGCTTTGACTTTTAAAGACCCTTGATAATCGTGATCCTGGAATCTCTGCAATGATTCTGACCCCAAGGATACGCCCTCCTGACGGTAAGATCGAAAAGCCAATACACCTGGACTCGATCGCCGCAGTAGGGCAGAGAATACAATGCTTGACACTAACTCAGTTTTAGAAGTCCTCAAACCTGTGCAAGACCCCGAACTCCGCAAAAGTTTGGTGGAATTGAACATGATTCGCAATGTCAAAATTCAAGAAGGTCACGTGAGCTTTACCCTCGTGTTGACGACTCCCGCCTGTCCGCTGCGCCAGTTTATTGTCGAAGACTGTGAGCGGGCGATCAAAACCCTGCCCGGTGTGCAAACCATTGATGTAGACGTGACCGCCGAAACACCGCAGCAAAAATCCCTGCCCGATCGCACTGGCATCGACGGCGTAAAAAATATCATTGCGATTTCCAGCGGCAAGGGTGGTGTGGGTAAAAGTAGTGTTGCTGTGAATGTAGCTGTTGCTCTGGCACAAGCGGGAGCCAAAGTGGGGATGATTGATGCTGATATCTATGGCCCCAACGCTCCGATGATGCTAGGACTAGAAGGAGCGGGGATCACCGTGCGTCAGGGTAACCAGGGAGAAATCTTGGAGCCAGCCTTTAATCACGGAGTCAAGCTCGTCTCAATGGGATTTTTGATTGACAAAGACCAACCTGTGATTTGGCGCGGGCCGATGCTGAATGGAGTAATTCGGCAGTTTCTTTATCAGGTTTCCTGGGGCGATTTAGATTATTTGATTGTCGATATGCCACCCGGAACGGGAGACGCTCAGTTGACGATGACGCAGGCCGTCCCGATGGCGGGGGCTGTGATCGTCACGACTCCTCAAAGTGTCGCCCTGTCTGACTCTCGACGTGGGTTAAAGATGTTTCAGCAGTTGGGCGTTCCGGTCTTGGGCATCGTCGAAAATATGAGCTACTTCATTCCCCCCGACATGCCCGATCGCCAGTACGACATTTTTGGATCGGCTGGGGGCGAAAAAACTGCTAAAGAATTGGGGATTCCACTGTTGGGCTGTGTGCCTTTAGAAATTCCGCTCAGAGAAGGGGGCGATCGTGGAATCCCGATCGTAGCCGCTGATCCGGATTGTGCCTCTGCCAGAGCGTTAAAAGGGATCGCCGAGCAGATTGCTGCTAAAGTGTCAATTGCGGCACTTACCTAGTCAAGTTTTGGACTGACCAATAACGTTCAGAACTCAAAACTTCAAACTTAATCTTCCTTAGCGTCTCCATGTTCCGAAAATCTTTTTTCCCGACGAACCTGAAACACTGGGTACAGCCCTGGCAAGAGGTCGATTGGTGGCTGTTTGCGGCTCCGATCGCGCTTACTGTTTTGGGAGGCGTGATGATCCGCAGTGTAGAACTCAACGCCGGGTGGACAGACTGGTGGCGACACTGGATCACAGGTGGAGTTGGGCTGCTGCTCTCGGTGCTGATTGCTCGCTGGCGCTATGACCAACTCCTGCAATGGAAGTGGCTCATTTATGGAATTACCAACGCTTCTTTGCTGCTTGTGATGTTTGTTGGGCGAGAAGAATTGGGGGCGCAGCGCTGGATTAGTATTCTTGGCTTCAATGTCCAGCCGTCTGAATTTGCCAAGTTGGGAATCATCATTACGATCGCCGCCCTATTGCACCATCGATCGGCATCCACCATTCCCACGATGGTCAAAGTATTACTGATCGCAGCCGTTCCCTGGATGCTGGTCTTTTTGGAGCCAAATCTGGGTACGTCTCTGGTGTTTGGGTCGATCACGATGGGGATGCTGTATTGGGGAAACGCTAAACCAGGTTGGTTGTTGCTGCTGGTTTCTCCAGTGATTTCGGCGATTTTGTTTAATGTGATGCTGCCGATTTGGGGGTACGGAATTGCCGTCATTGCAGTTTGGATTTTGATAATCGGTTGGGTATCTTTGAGAACCCTTCCCTGGTCTACTTACGGCAATCTGGCACCCGTTGTGCTTAATCTAATCGCAGGCGGACTGGGGCGAGTGCTGTGGGAATATGTGCTCAAGGATTACCAGAAGCAGCGGATTATCATGTTTGCAAATCCCGATCGCGATCCCCTGGGCGGGGGGTATCACTTGATTCAGTCCCGGATAGCAATCGGCGCTGGCGAACTCACCGGACGAGGACTGCACAAAGGCACCCAGACCCAGCTAAACTTCATTCCAGAACAGCACACAGATTTTATTTTTACGGCGATCGGTGAAGAGTTGGGCTTTATTGGGGCGGCGGCCGTCTTGCTGACGTTTTTATTGATTTGCTTTCGGCTGTTGGTGATTGCTCAGAATGCCAAGGATGATTTTGGCTCACTACTGGCGATCGGCGTGTTTTCGATGATTGTCTTTCAGGTCGTGATCAATATTGGGATGACGATCAATCTTTCTCCGGTGACGGGCATTCCGCTGCCGTGGCTCAGTTATGGAAATGCAGCCCTGTTGATGAATTTTTTGGCGATCGGGCTGGTGCAATCGGTGTCAAATTATCGACAGCGGCTAAAGTTTTGAGGCGACCAGGCTGCGTTTTGAATTGGGTGATGCTGAACGATTGATTGACACCCATCGACTCAAGACAAATCCTCAATGGCTAAACATCAGCTAAACATCACAGCAGCCTAGTACACTACTAGAAAAGCTCTCCAAACTATGACTATGATTCTTCCAGGTTCTGCGGTTCGAGTGACCAATGCTAACGATACTTACTACGGCTTTCAGGGGTTAGTCCAACGGATTAGTGATGGCAAAGTCGCTGTTTTGTTTGAAGGGGGCAACTGGGACAAACTAGTCACCTTTCGCCTATCCGAACTCGCACTCGTCGAAGTCACCGCAGGCAAGAAAAAAGCAAAATAGCTTGAGCGATGGGTTTTAAATTTTAGGTTAAATCCTAGATTAAAACCCTCCAAGGTGTGTTGTGAAGCCTTCGTTCAAATCATTCACTTCATCCCTTACACCCCTTATGCGCCTTCCCCTCCCTCAATTTGCTGCCCAAAATCGCCCTTCTAACCACATTGCAGAAGTGATCGAGACAGCAACGACCGAATTTCTTGCTCAATGTCTGGAGCCAGAAAATCTCAGCTTTCCGGTCATGCCGCCCTTTGGGAGTTGGGTCAAGTCTGCGGATGAGGAATCGGGGAATTTAATCTACGCGGTGGTTTATCATGCGACGACTAGCCCGATCGATTCCGTTCATCGAGCCAGAGCGTTGGGATTGTCGCTAGAAGAATTGCGAGAGCAGCAGCCTCAGATCTTTGCCATGCTAAAGACCGAATTTCGGGCGGAGATCGTGGGGTTTCGTCCCAATCCTGAAAAGCGCAACGGGGGAGCAGCCGTCTATCAACATTTGCCACCTCGTCCGCCTCAGATTCACCAGGCCGTCTACAGTTGTGATTCTGAAGAAGTCATTCAATTTAGTGAAGCACTCGATTTTCTGAGAACGCTGCTTCAGGTCAATGGGGCCCCTGTCGATGCGCTGACAGCCGCCGCCATTCGTGAGATCTACCAACTCCGCAAAGCCGATCGCCCCTGGCTCGTGCAAGCCGGACGAATGCTAAGTTTGCTGCTCAAGGACGACTACGATCGCCTACGCATTATTCTCAGTCAGATTCATCTCTAGACAGGTTTCTCAAGCAGTCCAGTTTGATATTGATTGAGTTTTGACAATCTTTGCTCACCCATTTACGCCATTTCTAGATTGGCGCTATAAAATCGGCAAAGACTTTAGATGCTAAACCTTTTAGAAGACAAAGACCGAAGCCTTGATGCTGTTCTGTCTAAAGTCCAACGTCCAAACTCCTCTGCCAGACCTACAGCCCCCAAGGGAATTGGTCTCAGTCGTCAGTAGCCTCTACGTCACCAGTGCATGAACTCCGCTTTACACTCTCTGCAAGGAGAACCGATCGTCTCCTTCTTGATTCTCTTGGCAGTGATTTTGTTTGTCCCGTCTCTGTTCGAGCGGATTCGCCTACCCGGATTAGTGGGATTGTTGGCGGCAGGCGTTGCCCTAGGCCCTGATGGGCTGCAAGTTTTGCACAACGACTCTGAAACGATGAAGCTGCTTTCAGATATTGGGTTAGTCTACCTGATGTTTGTCGCTGGGTTAGAAGTTGATCTCGACCAGTTTCTCAAAACCAAAAATCGCTCGATCGGCTTCGGCAGTTTTACCTTTCTGGTTCCCCAAATCACAGGCACGATCGTCGGACGGCTGTTTGGCTTTGATTGGAATGCCTCGATTTTGATCGGCTCTCTGTTTGCTTCACACACGCTGCTGGCGTATCCGATTGTCAGTCGGTTGGGCGTAGTGGGCAATGAAGCGGTGACGGTGACGATCGGCGCAACTATTTTCACAGATGTCGGTGCGCTTTTAGTTCTGGCAATCTGCATCGGCATCCATGCGGGCAACTTCACGATATTCAAACTATTTACCCTGTTGGGGTCGCTGGCAGTCTATAGCGTTGTGGTGCTGTTTGGTTTTGAGCGGGCAGGGCGGGCCTTTTTTGCACGATCGAGCGCCGAAGAAGGAAGTCAATTTTTATTTGTGCTGTTGGCTGTATTTTTGGCAGCCGTGGGGGCCCAACTCATCGGCGTTGAGAAAATTGTGGGCGCGTTTTTGTCGGGGTTGGCCGTTAATCGCGTCGTCGGAGACGGAGCCGTCAAAGAAAAAGTGATGTTTGTGGGTAGCGTCCTGTTCATCCCGATTTTCTTTGTCAACATGGGGCTGCTGATTCGGATTCCTGCCTTTGTGCAAAGCCTTACGTCACCTCAACTTGTGGGAATGACCGTCACGATCGTCGCTGGGCTGATTGGCAGTAAATTTGGAGCCGCCTTTTTGGCCAAGCTCGCTTATCGCTATAGCTGGCAAGAAACCCTAACCATGTGGTCTTTGTCCCTTCCTCAAGTCGCCGCTACCCTGGCCGCAACGCTGGTTGGATATCGAGCAGGTCTGCTCACCGAAGCCGTTCTCAACAGCGTAATTGTCTTAATGCTCGTCACTTCGACGCTGGGGCCAATTCTCACGGCTCGATTTGCAGATGGGTTAACGACACCTGGCACCGTTGCCCTCGACCCCGAAGCTTCGCCTGAATGGGGCAGCGATTCAGAAGACCCCTTTGTCGTCGTCGTGCCGATTTACAATCCCCGCACAGAGCCATATTTGTTAGAAATGGCTGCACTGCTGGCACGTCATAAAAACGGGCGAATTATGCCTCTGGCGATCGCTCACGCCCACGCCAAAATGGATGCTCCTCAATTGGACAAAGCCATCCAGCGCAGTGAATCTCTCCTCGCCAGTGCTGCTGAGGTCAGCCAAGAACTCGCCGTTATCGCCAATCCGCTTTTACGAATCGACGACGACGTAGCTCAGGGCATCAGTCGGGCCAGCCGCGAACAAAAAGCCAGTCTAGTCGTGATGGGCTGGGGGCGACAATCGCGCTTGCCGATCCGTCTGTTTGGCAACCTGATTGACAGCGTATTGTGGGCATCTCACTGTCCCGTAGCGGTTTCGAGACTGCTAGATTCTCCAATGAATTTGCGTCGGGTGCTGGTGCCGATCGAGAACTTAAGTCAGCAGTCGATCGCGGTTTTGAAATTTGCTCAAATTCTCGCGACCGAAAACCAGGGACAGTTGACACTTCTCCATGTCTGCGATCGCACCACGTCTCGCAGCAAAATGGCCTGGATCGAATCTCAGCTATCTCTTCTAGCAGACAAAATCACCCCCTCGTGTGATCCTCAAATTCAAATCCTCCCAGATGATGAAGTAGTCAGGGCAATTGTCAACGCCTCAAAACTTCATGACTTAGTAATCCTTCGCTCTTCGCGCCGCCACACCAGCGCTGGGGGGCTGTCTATCAGTGATATTACTGCTCAAGCAACGCAACAAATTTCCTGCTCTGTCGTCATGCTTGGGGAGCCGCATCGTTCTCCGATCGCAGTTTTGGTTACTTAACTTACACTTTGTACCCTGATAATTTGTACCCTGATAATAGGAATAGTCGTCCGGAGAAGGCATTTCATCTGCGGATCAGAGGTTGGGAAGGTCGTAGAAACTCCCAGAAAATCTTCGCATTTCTTTGCAGCAACTTGTAAGTTTTTATACATGTGTAGGCAGAATAGACGCAGCCGCGATTTGCCAGACCAGTTTCCCTTCAGGTAATCGCTCCCATTTAGTCACAGCGTTGACCGAGAATATAGTCAACAAGGGTGCATATGCGATGACTGTTCAAAAATCAGAACTACCAACCCGAATTCTCCTCATTGAGGACAACGAAGCTAACCGCCGCTTGATGGGTGACTACCTCAGCTATTGTGGCTACAGTGTCTGTGCGCTGTCAGAAGGAACACAATTAGCCTCTGTGATGGAGCAGTTTCGGCCGCACATCATTTTGCTAGATCTCAAGCTGCCGACGATCGACGGTTACACCTTATTAACGCAGATTCGACAGCGAGAAGACTGGCGATCGGTGCCTGTGATTGTGGTGTCGGCTTACGCCTTTCAGCGTGATCAACAGCGTGCTTTAGAATTAGGAGCCAGTCGCTATCTCGTCAAACCGATTCGGCTCTCACAGTTGACTGACGTGATTCGAGAAGAGTTAGAGCCGGGTGAAAGCAGCTAACGGATCAGATGAAGACGTTAGACTAAAAGGGCATTCTGTCCAAAGCTCAGAAATCAACAGCCTCTAAAGCCCTATCGCTGAACACGCAGGGGAGCCTCGCCGTCTTGCCGTTTTTCAGTCACAAAAGTTTCAACAACTCTACTGAGGGTTTTGATCGTGTTGCCCGACTCCAAAATTTGTAGCTCTAATGCCGATAGCAACAGAGTCGCTGTCTGTAGTTGATTCAGCGCTTTTTCTAAACTGTCGCGAGTTTGGCTCTCAAACTCATCAAGATTCATAGGTTTCAGTAGTGATTGTCTAATTTGCTACTTACTAGGATAGACACTACGGAGACTGCGTGAGATCCGTCCCAGTGATCCGTTGATTTAAAATTTAAGATAAAGATAGAAATGTGAAGACGAAGCCTTTAAATCAGGGACATTCTGAGAAACTGAGAATTTAGTGTGGAGCGCTCTTGCAAACGATCGATCCTCTCCAAGATTGTCAACCTGGAACACTTGTGACTTTATCCACCAAAACGATTCCGCTTATTCAAGACCCCGATCGCCTGGAAGCTCGCCTCAAAGAAATTCCACCCGAACCGGGGGTTTATTCCATGCGCGATGCCAGCGATCAGATTCTCTACATTGGCAAATCCAAAAAGCTGCGATCGCGCCTTCGCTCTTATTTCAACGGCCACGACACCCGGCCTCGCATTGCGCTGATGATGCGGCAGGTGGTCGAAATCGAATTCATTGTTACGGACACTGAAGCGGAAGCGCTGGCCCTTGAAGCCAATCTAATTCGCCAGCATCAGCCTCACTTCAACGTGCTGCTCAAGGATGACAAAAAGTATCCCTATCTCTGCATCACCTGGACAGAAGAATATCCGCGCATCTTCATCACTCGCAAACGGCGCATGGGAAAAGAGCGCGATCGTTACTATGGCCCTTATGTAGACTCCAAGGCGCTAAGAAATACCCTGCATTTAGTCAAGCGAATTTTCCCACTCAAGCAGCGCCCTCAACCGTTGTTTAAGGATCGGACTTGCCTAAACTATGACATTGGGCGCTGTCCGGGCGTGTGTCAGTCGATGATTTCTCCCGAAGACTATCGCAAAACCATGCAAAAAGTGGCGATGATTTTTCAGGGGCGGACGGGTGAATTAGAGGAAATGCTCACCGCTCAAATGGAAAAAGCCGCCGAAGCGCTCAACTTTGAACATGCGGCTCGACTGCGCGATCAGATTGCCGGACTCAAAACCCTGGGTGCCGACCAAAAGGTGGCCTTGCCAGACGACACCATTTCACGAGACGCGATCGCTCTGGCTGCCGATGAAGATCATGCCTGTGTACAGCTTTTTCAGATTCGGGCGGGTCGGCTGGTCGGACGGTTAGGCTTCGTCGCTGATGCCAAATCAGGGGAACCTGGAGCCATTTTGCAGCGCGTTTTAGAAGAACACTTTCAAACGGTTGATCCGGTTGAGATTCCCGCTGAGATTATTGTGCAGCATGAATTGCCCGACAGTGAAATGCTGGCCGAGTATCTGAGCCAAGCCAAAGGGCGAAAAGTTTCGATCGTGGCCCCCCAGCGCCAAATGAAAGCCGAACTGCTAGATATGGTCGAGCGCAATGCGGAATATGAACTGGCTCGAACCCAGCGATTTGCCGATCGTACCGCTCAGTCTGTTCTAGATCTGGCAGAGATTTTGGATCTACCAGAACTGCCACGCCGCATTGAGGGCTACGATATTTCCCACATTCAGGGGTCAGATGCCGTCGCTTCTCAGGTTGTCTTTGTGGATGGACTGCCCGCCAAACAACACTACCGCCATTACAAAATCAAGAATCCCAAAGTCACATCGGGTCATTCTGACGACTTTGCCAGCATGGCTGAAGTGTTGGGTCGGCGGTTTCGTAAATATGCCGCGGCCAAAGCGCGCGGAGAAACCCTCGATCGCGAGTCTTCTGTACTCAAAACGCACACCTCATCGTTTGCTGATTTTCCCGATGTGGTGATGATTGACGGAGGCAAAGGGCAACTCTCGGCTGTAGTCGCTGTGCTGCGCGAGATGAATTTGCTCGAAGATGTGAAAGTGGTAAGTCTGGCCAAACAGCGAGAAGAGATTTTCTTGCCGGGTGAGTCGTTGCCGTTGCAGACTGATGCTGACCAGCCCGGAGTACAACTTCTGCGCCGACTCCGAGATGAAGCCCACCGATTTGCTGTGAGCTTTCACCGTCAAAAGAGAACCGAACGCATGAGACGATCGAGCCTGGATGAGATTCCAGGATTGGGGCACCACCGACAGAAACAACTTTTGGCTACCTTCAGGTCGATCGACTACATTCGCGAAGCTTCTCCAACCCAACTGGCGACTGTTCCAGGTGTGGGCCCTCGGTTGGCGCAGCAAATTTACGATTATTTTCACCCGAATGCTCTAGACAGGGGCGAGGAATGATGAAGGCAAATGAAAGGGTAAACCCCCACATTCGGCTTATTCCTCTAAACTTCTAATGCTAGAAAATAAGTGCATTCTTAAGTTAAGTAACGAGAACTTAAGTTGCATTACTTTTCTATCGGATTCTGATAGGAGCCTGATATCTTTTAGAAACTTTCAAAAACATTAAGGTTCTATTATGCAGACTTCAAATAAGCACCTCGGTCAATCGGTGGGAATGGTTGCGTTGTTTGCGCTGACTTGCGTTGGATTTATCACCCTTATTTCACAATTGAACTAAAAGCGATCGCTATCCCTTAACATTTCACCTTCTGAAGTGTACTTTAGGCAACGCTGCGATTGATTCAGACAATTCACACTCCTTAATAATTTTTCTGAGTGCATCGCCCGTTTTCTCATAATGAAAGCAAGCAGGAGTCATTTTTGAGTGGCTTCTGCTTTTTAGCTTTGGTCGCTGTACGATCGCCAACCCTAGACGCGCTGTAACAAACTCAAGCCGTGTGTATCTGTCCCACAACTGTTAAGCAACTGATACTGGGTGCTGAGTTGACGAACCTGCTGCATTTCGTCGGGGCTGGGTCGCCAGGGTTTGGGATTGTTGTACGCATAGTAAGTTTCTACGCCATCAACGCCGCAGTTCACCGCCGCCGGGATCAACTCTCGGTACGATCGTCGATAGCGAGCCGGATGAGCCAACACTGCCAAACCGCCCGCCTGCTGAATTGCAGAAATCACCCGCGCCGCCTGAGCCGATTCGCCTCTAGGTGCACTGCCTTGTAGGTAAGACGCGATCGCCGCGTGGCTGGGGTCAAAAGCAAACCCCAAAATATGCACCTCAGTCTCTAATAGCTGGGACGTGATCTCGGTGCCAATCCAGAGATGGGGAATGAATCGGTCGATCGCTTCATCGGACTGTTGCCAACCGTCGAGCCACTGCTGGGCTGCTTGATAGCCGCTGACGCGATGGTGATCCGTAATTGCAAACCCCTGGAGCGAAAGGGCGATCGCTTGCTCCATCAATCGCTCAGGTTGCAACTGCCCATCAGAGTGCGTCGTGTGCATGTGGAAGTTGTAGGAATAGGGGCAACTCTCAGCCGTGATCGATGAAAACACCTGTCTGAGTGCCGCCACATCCTGCGCTGCTGGCTTCCCAGATGTAGAAACAGTCGCTAGATTAGCAGCCATAAACGCCTCAATAGTGAAGTGGCTTGTTTAAATATCGTTACTCTCTCTACTGTAATCTACGGATTTAAAAGACTGTCAGATCCCTACAGAAACAGTAAAAACGCGGGGAAAGCATTTCGCATCCGTGCATTTCAAAGAGGATTCACGCGGGTCAACTGGATGCCCCGATCGCCCAAAAGTGGCACATGACAAGGCAAACTAACCCAAGTCGCATGGTAGGTTTATTTTCCATTCGTGCTGTGAAAGTTTTTTGGATATGCATAATCAATTCTCTCCTTGCTTGACCAGGCCTGGGGGTGAAAGCGAGACGATCGCTCCCCTGCAAAGACGCTCTCCTCTCGCCAAAACCGCACTCAAGCTAATCAGCCCTTGCAGAAAAAGCAATGCACCGGGCATCTGATGGGTTTTGATTGAGTTCCTAAGAGCGTTGCGTGGATTGTTTTCGGAATGACTAATCGCGAGGTTGCCCAACAGATAGCGGCAATGCGAGGGCGACTGGCGGAGTTGCGCGATCGCATTCAAGTAGACCCGATTCAGACCGATCTGCAAACACAAATTGTTGGGGAATTGCAGGCGGCTCTGGCAGTGCTAGAAACGGCACAAGAGACCATTACTCACATCGATCCCCTGCCAGCAGAGTCACCCCCGGCTGCCCCATCCTCTCTGGTGGAAGGGGAAATTTTGCTGAGAGAAATTCACCACCGTGTCAAAAATAATCTGCAACTGGTGGCAAGTCTTCTGGATTTGCAAATGATGCAGACTGACGATCCGGGAGTGCGAGACTTGCTGCAAAGTAACCAGAGCCGCATTCGTTTGATTGCGCTGCTGCACCAGAGTTTGTCTGAGTCGCCCAATCTGACGGAAATCAATTTCTCTGAGTATGTGCGAAGTTTGGCGACGACTATTTTTAGGGTGTATGCCGTTGATCCCGATCGTATTAAGCTACGGCTAGAAGAGTTTGCAGAGGTCTCTGTCCATTCTGACAAGGCAATTCCGGTGGGTCTGATTCTCAATGAGTTGATTTCAAACGCTTTAAAGCATGGGTTCGATCGTACGGTTAGGGGCGAAGTGCGGCTTGATTTGAGGGTTGGTTCAGACGGAGAAGTGACGCTATCAGTCACCAATTCAAGCGAATTTTCTGCTGAAGGATCAGGCTTCGCTGATTTTGACCTCAACTCACCCAACTCCCTTGGTTTACAGCTTGTTCAATCGCTGGTCAGACAGATCAGTGGGGTGCTAGAAATCGAGCAAAGCGACCCCTCGCGGGCAACTCAAAGCGACCCCTCGCGGGCAACTCAAAGCAACCCCTCGCGGGCAACTCAGAGAGATCGCACCACCTTCACCATTCGATTTAATAGACAGAATCAAGAACGCCCCTAACCCGCTTTTACTTGGTCAATCCATGTTCTAGGGCAAAGCGTACCAACTCAGTCCGGCTATTGGTGCCCGTTTTGCTAAAAAGCCGACTGACGTATTTTTCAACGTTGCGGACACTGGTTTCAAGCCGCCGCGCAATTTCTTTATTCATCAAACCATCAACCACCAGATCAAGGACGCTTTGCTCGCGTGGCGTAAAGTCCAACTTGACCGGAGAAGGAGTCTGCACGATCGCCCCTCGCTGAGTCAAAATTGCCCGAATCTCTGCGATCTGTCTGGCCATATCCGCTACGTCTGGCATTTCACCTTCGGCACTGTTGGCTTTGAGGGTGGCCCGCTGTTGCAGCAGTCGATTGACGATCGCCACCAATTCATCGGGGTCAAAGGGTTTGGGAAGGTAAGCGTCACAGCCAGCTTCGTAGCCTTGAATGCGATCGCCCGTCATGCCGCGTGCGGTTAGAAAGACCACTGGCAAAGATTTAAACCTGGGGTCATCTCGAAGCTGTTTGAGAAATTGGTAGCCGTCTACCTGGGGCATCATCACATCGGTAATTACCAGATCGGGGAGCTTTTGCTGAACGAGATCCCACCCTTCGCGGGCATTGCTGGCAGTATGAACTGTAAAGTCGCTGTCTTCGAGATAAGCTTGCACGGCCTCTCGAAGTCCAGGTTCGTCATCGACTAAGACTAGTTGCCCTGGCATGAATTGCGCTCCCCTTAAACTGTTCTCTCATTTTAGTGATTGTTGGGGACGGGGGAATGGGAAAGACTTTAGACCTTAGACTTTAGACTTAAAGCTTCTTCTGTCTCTTGTGTCTAGCGTTTAATCCCTCATCCCTCATCCCTCATCCCTCATCCCTCATCCCTCATCCCTTTCTTACCAGCGTCGGCGATCGCGCTCCAGATCCCAGGTGACTTTTTCCCAGTACCATTGGTTCGATTGTCCGGGGTTTCTCTGTTGGGCTTTGTCAAATAGGCGATGAGCGGCGGCAGTGTCTCCGTTGAGCAGAGAGATTAACTTTCTGGGAGGGGATGAGCGCCGAGACGATCGCGCGTTTCCTGGACGAAATGACTTTGAGTAGAGCAGCCACGCCGCTAAAACCAGCAGCGCAAGAATCAACAACTTAACCAGCATGATAAACGGTTAGGAATGAGGTAGAGGGTCGCGTGAAGCGTGATCTTCGACCAGGCGATCGATTTGATGGGCTTGGGGGGGAAGCTTTGCCTGTTGCTGTCCGGTGGCGCGGGCTTGGGCACAAATCAGTCCGATCGGCGTTTCCAATAGATCGACAAGGGTGGCTTTGCCGACGATCGTTTTGACGGTGGCGATCGGGAGTTCTTTGAGCAGCCAGCGAGTTAGACGGTAGCGGTATTCTTGCAGATTGGGTTCGCGCATCAGGTCTACGCCGTGAAGCTCATGCAGGTAGCGATTTGATTTGCCGTATCTGCGCCATTGGCTTTGCAGGTCTGACAGCGTGGCTCGGTGACGATGACGAACGATCGCAGTTTCGGCAAAGCGTAATTCAAAAGCGGTTTCTTTGAGAATGCGCCAACAGATATCAGCATCGCCGCCTGTCGTCAGATAGGGACGAAACAATCCGACTGTTTCAAAAGCTTGTCGCCGGACTGCAAGATTGGCCGTCTGCCCATAGGGGCAAAACGCATTCGCTAACGTGTGCTTTTGAGAGAGCGTTTCCTGGCGATCGGCGTGTCTTTCTAGCAAACTGTGACCCGGAAGCGCTTTGATTTCTCCAGCGACCAAGCCAACCGCAGGATCGACAAAAGGCTGTACCAGATTGAGTAGCCAGTCGGTTTCTGGGCGACAGTCCGCGTCTGTGAAGGCCAAAATTTTGCTCTTGGCAGCCCGGATTCCTGTGTTTCTGGCGGCGTAGGAGCTTTGAATTTGCGTCTCGGTCAGAGCATGAATTGTAGAGACTTGCTGACTTGCGGCTTGCAGTCGCTCAGAGGTGCGATCGTCGCTGCCATTGTCAACTAGCAGATATTCCACTCGATCGCAGGAATAGGTTTGGGCAAGCAAGCATTCCAGCAGATCGGGCAAATCTGCTTCACCGTTATAAATCGGCACAACTACCGAAACCTGGGGCAAAAAAGAGGAATCTGGCATAGGGCGATCAAGTCTTGGTCGAGTCTTAAAGGTCGAGTCTTTTTGTAGTGTGACCCGTCTCACCGTCCTACTAACTTATTACACTCAGAGAGACCAAGAATCCTTATGGTCTGATGAGCAAAATAATTATCGGTGTAATGGGAGCCGGAGAGCACGCGACTCAGGCAGATTGCGATCGCGCTTACCAATTGGGTCAACGCATTGCTCAAGCAGGCTGGATCGTGCTCACAGGGGGACGAACAGTCGGTGTGATGGATGCAGCCAGCCGAGGCGCAAAAAGTGTTGGAGGACTGACGATCGGCATTCTCCCCTATGTTCAGACTTGTCCATCTCCGGCGGTGGATATCACGATCGTCACTGATTTGGGAAATGCCCGCAATAACATCAACGTGTTGTCAAGCCGAGTGGTGATCGCCTGTGGAATGGGAGTCGGAACCGTTTCAGAAATTGCGCTGGCGCTCAAGGCCAACAAGCAAATCATTCTTCTAAACGATGATGCGATGAGCCAAAGGTTCTTTACTGACTTAGCGAAAGATCAGGTTTTTGTTGCAAAAGATGTTGACGAAGCGATCGATCAGATAGGCGCAGTGCTAAAAAATGCTTTGTGACTGGCCATGTCCCGATTTCCTTTAAACGGGATTAAACCTACCATTAAGTTAGCGGAAGCGACTCGATGTTGAGAGAGTTGTCCCTAAACCTTACACCCAAAGAAAACTCGTGGTTGACAATAAAGAAGTTGACAATAAAGAAATCGAGAAACAAGACCTTTTAACCCCGATCGGGCGCTATCGAGGCGAATTTACACCCGAACATTTGGCCTTCAACGCCAACCTTCAAGAATTTGCCAGTCGCGTATCGCTGCTCTGTGGGCTAGAAACGGGAGGCAAAATCCCGCCAGAGGACGCTTACAGAGAAATCAAAAACCTGTGGAATCAGCTTAAAGACTCAAAAAAAGCCCTTCTGGATCAACAGCAAGAACGTCCAGAACTGCCCCCAGAGGAGTGAGCTTTTGCGAAGCTAGTGCAGATACTTTTCAACGATCTGTAGGATGCGATCGGCTGCATACCCATCTCCAAACGGACTGGTTGCATTCGCCATGACCTGATAGGCTTGCGGATCGCTCAACAACTTGCTGGCAGCTTCAAAAATCTTGTCAGGATTTGTCCCAATCAGTTTTGCAGTTCCGGCTATGACGGCTTCTGGGCGTTCGGTCGTTTCTCGCAACACCAGCACAGGCTTACCCAAACTTGGCGCTTCTTCCTGGATGCCACCCGAATCGGTGAGCAACAGATAACAGCGCTGCATCGCTCCGACGAGTTGAGTGTAGTCGAGTGGCTCGGTCAAAAACACTCTGGGATGGCTGCCCAAAATCGCCGTCAAAGGGTCTCGTACGGTTGGGTTACGGTGCAACGGCAGCAAGAGAGCCGTGTCATCAAACTGATTCAAGATTTTTAGAAAGCCTTGGGCAATGTCTTGGAGCGGCTGTCCCCAATTTTCGCGGCGATGAACGGTGGCCAAAATTGTGCGATGGTTACCCCACTCTAAGCCAGGAATTTCACAGGTCGGCTGACGATCGGCAACCGCCAAAAGTGCGTCGATCACCGTATTACCCGTTTGATGAATTTCACCCAGAACGCTCGATCGCTGCAAATGTTCGACTGATAAAGCGGTGGGCGCAAAGTGAAGCTGGGTAATCTGAGAAACCAGCCGCCGATTGGCTTCTTCGGGGTACGGATTAAATAATTCTTCGGTACGCAATCCCGCCTCGACATGCCCCACCGGAATTTTTTGATAAAACGCGGCTAAAGCTGCCGCAAACGCGGTCGTCGTGTCGCCCTGGACTAAGACCATTTTGGGCTGAATTTTTTGGAACAGATCTTCCAGTCCGCGCAGCGCCCAGCAGGTGATATCGGTCAGCGTTTGTTTGGGCTGCATAATTGCCAGGTCGTGGTCAGGAGTTAGATCAAACAACTGCATCACCTGATCGACCATTTCTCGATGTTGACCCGTCAAAACCACCTGGGTATCAAACACCGTCGATCGCTTGAAGGCCTGAATCACAGGAGCCATTTTGATCGCTTCAGGACGAGTGCCCACGATGATGCAAACGGGAATGGGAGACTTGAGCATAAGAATTTTGAATCATGGAACAGGGCGGCAGGCGATCGAGAAATTCAACCTTCCCCAGCTTTCTGAAGCTTACCCCAAAGATCCGACAGGTTTTGTGAGTGCAAAAAAGTCTTGCTAATCCTGGATTGCTCAAAAAGTGCGAGCGCGATCGATGCCACGATCGGTTTCATCCTCAAACTCAATTAGCCAATAAAAAACCCAGCCGAAGCTGGGCAGTCAGGACCTGTTAACCGATGACTAATCAGAATTAGAGAAGCAAAACACTCCACACATTCAAAGTACGTTCTCTAAACCTTTTCACATCACAACTCAACCGTTTTCAACGCTAAAACTTGAGGTCGCAGGTGAGCGGGCAAGCCGCATAAACGGATGTATGAAGGGGGTCTTCTTGACCATGAAGCCAACGCAACCATTCGACTTCTTGAGGATGAATCCCTCGACTTGTCAGGTATGCGGCTCCCAACATAATCCCAACTGCGTGAATGACAATCATCCCAACGGTAATCAATAAAACTGCACTAAAAGGCATCAAGGCATGTAAAGTCACCGCCAACAAAGCGCCCACTGAAACCACTAAAACCAATGCTGGAAAACCAATCACGATCATGCAAACAGTGAGCGTAAAAGTCCAGATCAAAAAGCTTTTGATCATCGTTAAGAAATAGAAACTTTTAAAACTTTGACCTTGTGCCAATGCCATGATTCTCTCTCCCAGAGCTAAGGGTTTATTGATAGTTTTGAAAAGGCTTTGTAGCGATCCCCGAAGATCACCGATGTGAAATTTAGTATAAGGAAACCTTCTAGATGAGTGAAGCTTACTTTATGAAAATTCACACGCACGATCGCGACACTCATGATTGATTTATTTAACGTAGCCAGAGTATGAAGGGTATCTTTTGCGTGGTTTAAGCCGTCGATCGATTGTGGGGCAACCCTTTGAGCTTTTATTAAAAAAATGACCAGAATACTCTATTGATTAAGAAAAATTGCGGCGGCTTCACTATTTAAGAGCAAATTAATAACTCTTAATAAATTGACCAAGCTCTCTCAGAATTACCAACAGGCTACAACCCTTGAGGCTGCAAAACAAATGCAAAAATTATGCTTTACCCAAGCCCTCCTTTCTCTATCTTTGTATAGATGTATGCGTTAAAAATCACTCACTCTGCATTGATCAAGACACATTGATTCATGAAGTGTTTGTCATCTTTAAAAAGAGGCGATCGAAGAGAAGTCCACAGGTATACAACTGCGCTTGGAGCGATTCTTTCATCCCTCATCCCCCATCCCTCATCCCTCATCCCTCATCCCTTTCTTAGTAGTTATAGGGATTCTTCGGCTCAGGAATTGGTTTTAAGTTGGCTGCCTGAATCGTTAGCTGCCGTCTGCCCTCAAAGGTTTCAGTCACCATTTGCCCTTCGATTTCTAGCCAGCTATCAGGCTTGTAGGCATTACGATCGCCCTTCGTCAACTTCACGGGCAAACTCACGGGATATACATCCGCTGCACAACAAGTAATCACAAATCGCGTAACTAAAAAATATTGCTCTGGCACATTGGGCGGATAGACGACAAATCCCTGAACTTTTGCTTTTTGCCCTGTGTAAGCATCGGGTTCGGGATACACCTGGAGCGTCCGAATCCAATCAATCAACGTCTTATCTTCGGTACGAGAGGAGGCTGTAAAAGTCTGAGGTTTGACCCGCGTCAGCGTAATGGCATCCGTCACGCCTCGATCGAGGGCCGTCTGACTGGCAAAAGCTCGCGGGGTAATGAGTAAACCTGCGATCGCCATTCCCAACAGCAATAGACTACTCCACCCCGGCGGAAACAGGCTCAAATGTTGCACAGGCGGCCCTTGACGCTCACGCCGACTGGTCAACAGCACCACCGCTTTAAGACCACTAATCACCAGGAGACAAAACCCAGCCCCCACCGTCAGCCACATATAGCTCGGGTGGATTAACAAATAAAGCCGCTCTGAAAGCCAGTATTTGAGCAACAGACCACCCCAGGCGGCGATCGCCAACACATCCAACCAGGGCAAAAAGCGGGAGAAGTTGCGGGACATAGGGGAGGGATGAGGGATGAGGGTTTGGAATTCTGGATTTAGTATTCTGGACTGATTCTGAACGCCAACTTCTGACTGCTCAACTTACGTATAGGTTGAGAAAGAGGGTAAGAGCCAGGGTGAGTTGGGCGGCCAGGGCAAAGAGGTAGAAGATGGCTCTCGGTTTGAAGATGGACAACATTAAACCGATGCCTTTGAGGTCGATCATTGGGCCAAACACCAAAAAGGCGACGAGCGAACCGCTGGTAAACGTGGAGGCAAACGAAAGGGCAAAGAAGGCATCGACCGTTGAGCAAATAGAGACGACCGCCGCCAAAAGCATCATGGCCAAAATGGAGGTGATAGGGCCTTGACCCAGACTCAGAATGACTTCACGCGGGGCAAAAACCTGGAGCAGGGCAGCGATCGCACTTCCTAAGACCAGCACACCCGCCAGTTCGCGCATTTCTTGAATCGTGTTTTCGAGCAGCAGTCTGAGTCGATATTGAGTGGGCTTCATGCCGACCATAGCCGCTTGTAGCTCGGCTGGGTCAGTGATCAGAGGTTTGGCTGATTGTCCCAAAAAATAGGTTCCTGACTGAAGCAAAGAAGGTTGATTGGTACTCAAAATTGAGAGTTCGGGTACGTCTCGCTTGCGTCGGACAGCGATCGCCGTGGCTACACTGGGCTGCAATAAGGGACGCAGATCTTTTTGAAAGCTAAAAATATAGGCAATTACAGTTGCAATCAGCAAAGAAAATCCGATGCGGAAAAATACAATTTCTGGCTGATCACGAAAGGCTGTCCATGTCGCCCAAAAAACGATCGGGTTAATGGTCGGAGCCGCAAGCAGGAAACCGATCGCCACCGAAACTGGAGCACCCTGCATCAACAATCGCCGCGCCACAGGCACATTGCCACACTCGCACACGGGAAACAAAAAACCGATACAGCTTCCGACAAACGCGCCCAGCAGAGCATTCTTCGGTAAAATTGCCAGCAATCGTCGCTCATCCACAAAAAATTGCAGCAAGCCAGAAAACAATACCCCCAGCAACAAAAAGGGGATTGCCTCGACCAACAAGCTCAGAAAAAGGGTGAATGCACTATTGAGTTGAGTCATTCAGCGAATCGCTTCAGGGTGAGGGCTGCTATTCTAACCAAGAACAGCGAGGAACTGTTGGGGATTTTAGCAGGGATGAGGCAGGAGGGAGGAGGGAGGAAGGGTAATTCTCCAATTAATCTTGAAATTTCAGAACGTCGCTATCAAAAGGCTACAGACGAGCGAAACCGGGTGAATGACTCGACGACTTGCCACTGCTTCTTTTTCATCCCTCCTCGCGAAGCGGAACAAAGGTTTCCTTCATCCCTCATCCCTCCCTTTTCGCCCCAATTCTGAGAAAACACGGATCGAATGAGAGAAATCGGTTAAAGATTTGTAAACTGTATAGCAAGCGTTTACCGTGCCCCATTTTCTGAGGAGTCCTATGAAGCAACTGATGACGATTGAGCGCTTCTGCCTGGTTGGTCACACTTTGGCATTGGCGTTTGGGTTGGCAGGCCTATTGCTGGTGTTGCCCAATGCTGATTTTATTCAAGCCCTGCCGCCTTTTGGTCAAACGGCCTTTGGCTGGAGTATGGCAAACGGAGGGGTGGCTTACATTCTGCTGGGTGCTGTGACGATCGCCCTCTACGCCTACCGAGTTTTGGGTCTGCGACACTGGCTAACTTTTATGCTGCCGTCGATCTTTTTGTCTCTGGGTAGCGAACTACTGGGAACCAGTACGGGCTTTCCGTTTGGTGAATATGGCTATCTGAGCGGATTGGGCTACAAGATTGCGGGTCTGGTGCCGTTTACGATTCCGCTGTCCTGGTTTTATGTGGGGCTGGCTTGTTATGTGTTGGCAAGAGCAGGGTTAGAAAGCCTGGAACTTCCGGTTTGGGCGCGACTGGTGGGAGCGATCGCCCTTGGTTCTGTCTTACTAACGGCATGGGACTTTGTGCTTGACCCCGCAATGAGCCAAACTCCCTATCCTTTCTGGGAATTTAAACAGTTAGGTGCGTTTTTTGGAATGCCTTACCGCAACTTGTCGGGCTGGTTTGGGACGGGCGTAGTCTTTATGTCGGTTGCGTCTCTGTTTTGGGGCAAAGCGCCGCTGAACTTGAGCCGAAGTCAACTCACCGTCCCGTTGGCGGTTTATCTGATCAACTTTGCGTTTGGGGCGATCATTACCGTCGCTGAGTTAGATTCTCGATTTTGGATTCCGACGGCTTTGAGTGTGTTGTTGGGTGTGGTGCCTGCGATCGTTCTCTGGTGGATTGCCAAACCGATTTCGACCGCCACTCAGCTAGAAAATGCCCTACAATCCTCTTTGCAAAAACAAGATACGCCTGTGGTTTCGGTGATTTCTCAGAAGTAATTCTCAGAAATAATTCTCAGAAATGAGTGCCACAAATTGCTTCATCACTTACATGCGAGGGTCGGGGGTTGACGATAGTAACGGAATTTGGGGTGTTTTGTCTGGGAGTGGTCAGTTTCAATGAGACGTATGCAACTCAGGACGCTGGATTTTTGGCGCTGCTGGTGATTCAGCTTCCCGCAGTGGCCATTTTGCTTTCCCGATTGCTCAAGGGGCCCACTCGTCACCCGCCTCTAGAACCACGATCGCCTGCCCCAGATTCAGTCGGTTTGGTCAGTGTCGTCGTGCCCACGCTCAACGAAGCCAACCGCATTGCGCCCTGTCTAGATGGATTAAGTCGGCAAAGCTACGAAGTGCGAGAAATTATCGTCGTCGATAGTCATTCCACCGATGGCACGCCCGATTTAGTGAAAGCGGCCCAAAAAGCTGACCCACGGTTTCGCTTAATCAACGATGATCCGCTGCCGTCTGATTGGGTGGGTCGCCCGTGGGCGCTGCATTCTGGATTTTTGGCAAGTCGCGATCGCAGCGAATGGATTTTGGGCATCGACGCAGACACACAGCCTCACCCTGGGTTGGTTGCCAGCCTGATCGAGACAGCCTACTCCGAAAATTACGATCTGATTTCTCTATCACCTCAGTTTGTCTTAAAGTATCCCGGTGAACTTTGGCTACAACCCGCCCTATTGATGACCTTGGTGTATCGGTTTGGGCCAGCCGGAGAAAAAGGCAACGCTCCAGAGCGCATTATGGCGAATGGGCAATGTTTCTTTTGTCGGCGATCGCTGCTCGTTCAGTTAGATGGCTACACCAGTGCTCGAAATTCTTTTTGTGATGATGTCACCCTGGCTCGATTTGCCGCCGCCAGCGGAGCCAGAGTCGGATTTTTGGATGGCGCAAGAGTGCTGAGAGTGCGAATGTACGAAGGCGCGTTAGAAACCTGGAATGAATGGGGACGATCGCTCGATCTCAAGGATGCGGCTTCGCCGGGTCAAGTGTGGGGCGATCTGTGGCTGTTGACGGCCGTTCAAGGCTTGCCCCTACCGATGTTGATATTGTCCGCCCTATTAGTGGGTAGCGGCAACACCACAATTCCTGCGCTGACAGCCCTCGGACTAAACGGCTTTTTAGTCGCCACTCGGATTGCGTTGAATTGGGCGATCGCTCCCTCCTACGATCGTACTCAAGCCCAATCTGCCTGGTTGTTTTGGCTGTCACCGCTAGCTGATCCGATCGCCGTGTTGCGAATCTTCCTCTCCTCAACTCGCACCCCTACCCAATGGCGAGGCAGAAGCTACCCAAAAGATCAAAACTGAGTGCAAGAACACGGGCGAATTTCAAACCCTCTCCTCACGCCTCACCCCTTACTCCTCACTTCTTCCCAATTGTTTCGGTTTGTTTCAACCCAAGCCCTTGAGAGTCGAAGCTTTTCCACTCCATAGTAAAGTGATGACAATTGGCTGTATGAGTTGAAGTTTGATCATAAAAGGAAAAAATACTCATGGTTCAGCGTGGTTCTAAAGTTCGTATCCTTCGCAAAGAATCCTACTGGTTTCAAGATGTCGGCACCGTTGCGTCGATCGACCAAAGTGGCATCAAATACGATGTTATCGTTCGGTTTGACAAGGTGAGCTACTCCGGGGTTAACACCAACAACTTCGCCAAGAGCGAGCTTGTAGAGGTTGCACCACCCAGTAAGAAGCCCTCTGCAACAATGCCCGGTGGCAAGCAAACCCCGATCGATGCAGCCGCTCGTCAAACTGGAAGCGGGGTCGCAGCCAAACAAAGCTCAACCTCAGAAACCCCCAGCGGCAGCCCCAAAGTACAGGGCGATGCTAATCAGGGAACGGAAGCTCGGTAACTCACTCCGACAATTCAATCTCAAGGCCTTAGACGGAATGAGTCAAAATGAAGAGAGGATGAACCCAGCCGTTCATTTTCAATCCTTCGTTTTTCATTCTCTGTCTAGGGTCTATTTTTGTGCCAGAACTTCCTGAAGTTGAAACGGTTCGCATTGGCTTAAATCAGGTAACCCTGAACCAGCAGATTCAAGGGGGCGAGGTGTTGCTTGATCGCACGGTCGCTCATCCCCATTCCAGCGTCGAGTTTTTGACAGGACTGCAAGGGATGGCGATCGCTCAGTGGCACCGTTACGGAAAATATTTGCTGGCAGAACTCACGCCTGAAAATGCTTCAGATTCCTCTTGGTTGGGCGTTCATTTGCGAATGACGGGGCAGCTTCTCTGGGTCAGTCAAGACGAACCGTTGCATAAACACACGAGAGTCCGGCTGTTTTTTCCCGATGGGCGAGAACTGCGATTTGTGGATCAGCGAACCTTTGGGCAAATGTGGTGGGTGCCGATCGCGCATGACGCTAAAACGATCATCACGGGACTGCAACGCCTGGGAGCCGAACCCTTTTCAGCAGAGTTCTCAGACGACTACTTTGCAGGAAAATTGAAGAATCGACAGCGATCGATCAAGACTGCTCTTCTCGATCAAGCGTTGGTTGCAGGAGTTGGCAATATTTATGCAGATGAGGCCCTATTTCTGAGCGGCATTCACCCCAAAACGCTGTGCGCTGATTTGCAGGAAAGTCAGATTAAACGGCTGCGATCGAATGTCATTCAAGTTTTACAAGACAGCATCGCCGCAAGAGGCACCACGTTTAGCGATTTTCGAGATGTGTCGGGTGTGAATGGCAATTATGGCGGACTGGCTTGGGTTTATGGTCGCGATGGAGAAGCCTGTAAGACTTGCGAGACGACGATCGAACGAATGAAACTGGCGGGACGATCGGCCCACTTTTGCCCTCAGTGTCAGCTTTAGAGGAAATTCCCATGATTCAACTCGCCAATCCCCTGACTTTTGAAGAGTTTTTAGCGCAGTACCCAGACGACGGCGGCATTTATGAATTGATCAATGGAGAAATGGTTGAGGTGAATCCAACAGGCAGTCATGAGGAAGTCATTGCATTTGGGGTGGCTGACTTAAATTTTGAGATTCGTCGCCAGCAGTTGCTTTATTTTTTGCCAAGAACCTGCACCGTCAAGCCCAGCACTTCGCGTAATGCTTACAAACCCGATTTGGTGGTACTCGATCGACAATCTCTATCCACCGAGCCGTTATGGGAGAAAGCTTCAACCATTATCCGGGGAGAATCTGCGCCTCTGGTGATCGAAGTGGTCAGCACCAATTGGCAAGATGACTATCTGATCAAGTTAGCCGAGTACGAGAAGTTTGGAATCGCTGAGTATTGGATTGTAGACTTCAAAGCGTTAGGAGCCGTCCGTTATATTGGTTCTCCCAAAACTCCGACGATTTCTATCTATCAGTTAATGGATGGTGAGTATCAGGTTCAGCAATTTCGAGGCAATGACCGTCTGCTTTCTACAACCTTGCCAGACCTTCAGCTAACGGCTAACCAAATCTTCAAAGCTGGAGTGTAAATTACTCATGCCGCAGATTTCAATACACTCTACCTGTTTGAGTACGGCATTTAAAGGGCTGTCGATTAAGAGAAAGTGCGTTTGAAGCATTCCAAGGGTTGAGATAGGCAACTATACAAGGCCTGAGATAGGCAACTATAATTGCCATTTAGAAGTCAGTAGTACTGACCTGTTTTGTGCCTAACCTACTACTGATAATTGCTAAATGGCGTACAACTACTCAAAGTTAGATCAAGAGAACCTCAATTGGTTTCCCAATAATAATTCGTGCGCCACGCTGCGTACAGTGAAGGTTTCGCGAGGTCAAATACGAGGTCTTAGGAATGTCACCGTAGACTTCCGGTATCCGATAACAGCTATAGCTGGGCGTAATGGCTCTTGCAAAACAACAGTTTTAGCGCTATCGGCATGCGCCTTTCACAATGCGCCTAACGGCTTTAGACTATCTGGCAGGAAGCAATCTTACTACACTTTTTCAGATTTTTTCATTCAAACAAAAGAAGAAGCTGCACTTGGTGGTATTCAAATCGGCTGTGAAATTCTTCACAATAACTGGAAGGGCCGCGAACCTGGGGCAGGTTGGCAATATCGCATTAAGAAGCTAGGAGGTCGTTGGAATAACTATGATTCTAGGTTGAAGCGTACTGTCGTATTTCTTGGCGTTGAACGAATCGTTCCACATTCAGAAAGAAGTGTATCCAAGAGCTATCGAGGTAAATTTAAGCTAGGAACTGATCACGGGTGGGAAGATGATGTCCGTGAAGTTGTGGGCAAAATCCTTGGGACTGATTATGCCAGTTTTAGCTATAGACGACACTCTAAATATCGTTTACCTGTCGTAGCCAAAAAAGATCGGAAGGTCTATTCTGGTTTCAACATGGGAGCAGGAGAACATTCCTTATTTGAGTTATTTTCAATTATTAATGAGTGTCCAGATGGCTCTCTCATTTTGATTGATGAAATAGAACTAGGTCTTCACGAGAAAGCCCAAGAAAATCTAATTAAAGAACTAAAAGAAATTTGCAAGAAGCGTAAATTCCAGATCATTTGCGCCACTCATTCCTCTCATATTCTTGAATGTTTGCCTCCAGAAGGTAGAATCTTTCTTGAACGAACTGGTACTGAGACTGATATCATCCCTGGAATTTCACCAGCTTATGCAACTGGTAAGCTTTCGGGTCGTTCAAACGTCGAGTTAGACATTCTTGTGGAAGACGAAGCCGCAAAGTTGATACTAGAAACAGTTCTAAATAGAGAGCTTCGCTTACGAACAAAGGTTCTACCTATTGGTTCGGCCGCAGCAGTCATGAGGCATCTTGCTGCAAGATATAAAGAAGCTAGGCATAAAAAAGATGATGCGGTAGAAGTTCTTGTGTTTCTTGATGGTGACAAATTATCGCAAAAAAATGAGCAAATTAAACAGTTTATAAAGGCTGTTGAGAACCCTATAGAACAGCAAGAAGCCAAAGACTGGGTAGACAAACGTTTACTATTTCTACCAGGTAGCAAATGGCCTGAATCATAGATTGTAGCACCTAGCAACAGACAACCTTTTTATGAAAGATTTGAGCGAGAATTACAAATGTCAGAAGCAGAAGTCGATGAAATGTTAGATTCAGCATCTAGGGCCGGCAAGCATAATGAGTTTTATGAGGTATCAAAAACACTAACTCTCGATGAAACGGTTGTAGCAAGTTATCTAGTCAAGAGTGCATTTGAGTCTGCGCCAGAAGAATCACAGAAGATCATCGATGTCGTTCAAAGGTTTCTTTAAATATGCGGTATGGTTTGGAGTTTCGTCATAACGACCCTATTAGAGCAGACTGAAGAGAATTTTTGGTCGTGTACATAGGTTGTCGGCAGCCGTCCAACAGAAACGTTCTTACAAACCCCTACTTCAAAAGCCACTCGCTCATGGGGTCTGTAGATTTAACCAGGTGCATTCCTGCCTCGGCAAATTGATCAAAGGCTTGGTCTGCCTGATCGCTAAAGTCAATCACTCCCGGCACCACCACCGGAGACGTGCAATCTTCTAGCAGGTAAACTTTTTTAGCCAAACTTGGATCGATGGCTTGAATCTCGGTCAATAGATCAGCGATCGTCCAGGCGACACAGTGACTTTTGGCTTGACCCGCAATGATGACGGCATCGAAGTTGAGCAGCTTCTGGATCAGACGACTGTTTTTCTGGGCGATCGCCACGCCATCTACGCCATTCATGACTTCGGGACGCAAGACAGAATAGTTTTCGGTCAGTGAGTTGTCGCCCTTGATTTCAAAATTTGTCTGACTACCTCGCGCAATGCAGTGAAAAAACATCGCCTCTTCGACGGCGGACACCAGCGCGTGACCAATTCCGCCCAGCATCGAGTGATACGCCCAAACTGTTAGGGGATATTTGCCATTGTCGGTTAGCTGCTGCGTGTAATGGAGCGCGTGACTTTGCAGCGATTCGTAATTTCCCAAGCTATAAGCGACGGCTGGATTGACCTTCCACACGCCCGTTTTTACATCGTCTAGCGTGATCATCGTTGCTGTCGGGATGGGATGTTCGCCCGCTGGATTGATCCAAAAAATCGGATGGAAGATTTGCATCGCTCTGTGAGTGTCCATCGTCGGCGCGATTTCGGTAATCTGACCCAGGTTGCGGTAGATGAATTCACAAAGTCTGTGATTGTCATCGATCGCCCCTCTCCCCGATCGTCCGCCTACAAATAGCTCAAACTCTGGGATACAGAAGGTGTTTTGCACATCGATCGCCAGTAGACACACCCGAAATCGATCGTCAGCCGCCGGACGAATGCCGTTTTGTTTTGCCCAAACTTCTGCATCGATCGCTCGCTGTTGATAAGGCACCCGCCAGACATCGCCGACTTTGGCGCGATCGAAATGGCCCGGAATCGGCAACTGTTGAATCACTTGAGGACTCATGGTTTCAACTCTTAGTTCTAATTTTTAGACTGGGCTTTGATACCATTCTCATCTTCAGGATCGCCCTCAAAGCGAGTAATGTCATCTTCTCCAAGATACTCACCGTTTTGAATCTCGATCAGCACCAAGGGAATCACACCCGGATTCTCCACCCGATGCGCCGTACAAGCCGGGACGTAAGTCGATTGCTTTTGGATCAAAATTTTCTCATCTCCATCACAAATCACTTTTGCCGTTCCCGAAACGACGACCCAATGTTCGCTGCGGTGGTAGTGCATTTGCGTGGTGATGTGATGTCCGGGCTTGAGTTCGATGCGATTGATGCGATAGCGCTTGGCTTCTTCTAACAGGGTGACGGTGCCCCAAAATCGAGTGCGCGTATTTTCAGAATGACTGGGCGGCTGCACCGCGATCGATATCGTTTCCTGACTCATTAGACGTTGCTCTCAGAAACTCTACTTCCATGATGCAGGATGAGATGTGGGTTGTCTCAAAATTTAAGAATGATGCCCTGGTTGACTGATAACTCTTTCGTGGTTGGTAGAGCTTTGCATCGTGTGAATCCACTTCAAACCGGAAAATTTCAGGTTTGAAATAGAACCATTGCGGTTTGAAATATAGCAATTCTAAAGGAGTCATGAACAGATTTTTGTCGCTCCGTTCCAGTCCGCTTCGCCCCCTAAATCCCCCAGTCTGGGGGACTTTGAAACTTCCAACAGGACGCTAAAAATCGAAGTAAATGTATCTTGATCCTCCTTCGGGAGCCAGCAGCCACACCGCAAACAAACAGAGCGGAATCAGAAACAGCTTGATATGCCAGGTGAGTTGTAGTTTGAGATTGCGTTGCAGCAGATAGGCAACTCCCATACAAAAGACGATCGCACACAGCGCCCCAAAAATCTGAGGGGGATACAGCCCGATCGCTTCTCCATAAACTTTCTGAGCAAACTGAATATCTGCCGTCTGTCCCCACAGCTTTTGAACGACAAAAAGAGAATCCTTAAGATTGGGCAAGCGAAAGAAGATCCAGGCGGCAAACACCATCAGTTGAGTCAACAACCAGGCGACGAGAACCCCAGGAATGCTTTGCCAAAATTTCTGAACCGAGGGCGATCGCTGTGCCCAAAGATCCGTCAATCGATGAACGGCCAGCGCCAGACCGTGAAGTCCTCCCCATAGCACAAACCCCCAAGCAGCCCCATGCCAAATACCCGCAATCAACATGACAATCACCAAATTGCCACAAGTGCGAACCAACCCCTGACGCGACCCACCCAACGGAAAGTAAAGGTAATTTCGCAACCAGTCGCCCAGCGTGATGTGCCAGCGTCGCCAAAAATCAGCAATACTCGTACTGAAATAGGGAAAGTCAAAATTCTGCGGCAAATTGATGCCCAACAGCAACGCACTGCCCCGCGCCACATCTACGTAGCCGCTAAAGTCGAGATAAAGCTGCAACCCATAAGCAAAAATAGTCAGCCACAAATCTCCGCTTCCAGCCCGCTGCACATTGTCAAAACTCAGCCGGACAAAAATATCCAAGCGATCGGCTACCAGTCCCTTTTTAATCGCACCACAGGCAATTAGCCACAGCCCTTCCGCAATCTGGTCAACTCGCGGAAATTTCAACGATCGCACCTGCTCGGCAAACGGATGATAGCGAACGATCGGGCCCGAAATCAGCTTGGCAAAAAACAGCTTGTACGCCGAAAAATCCAAAAATTCCTGGGTGGCGGGTGCGCCTCGATAGACATCCACCAGATAAGCAATACACTCAAAGCAAAAGAAGCTCAGCCCCAACGGTGCGATCAGATGTTGGTCTGTCCAGTTGGCACCTTGTTGAGCGAACAGCTTCGCTGCGGGAAACCCGCTTGACCAGCCCAAAAGACCGCCGATCGACGACAAAATAAACGGCACATACTTAAAGCTGACCAACAGCAGCACATTCATCACCACCCCAAACCAGAGCAGCTTGAGGCGACGACGATTCCAATCTTGTTGAGCAAACTGCCAATCTTCGATACGCCAATCCGGAGGGGCCCCGATCGCCCGCCCCAAAATAAAATTGCTATAGGTCGCCGCCAATAAAAGAGGAATATATTGAGCTTGCAGCGAGGCGTAGAAAATCAGACTGGTGAGAAAAAGCAGCCACGATCGCAGCCACTGCTGTTGCACAGACCAATAAATGCCAATGACGCAGAGCAAAAATAAGCCATAGAGCGGAGAAAGAAAGGTCATGGTCTCCAGGGAACAAAAGGTGTCCTAGCGGCATAGTTTACTGGCAAATCTACAACCTGAACCGTTTTTGATCAGGAGACGAGACAATGCTCAACCCGTTCAATCCCAAAACCGCCTGAAACGAGGGTCGATGTCCTGAAAGATGCGATCGACCCAAGCAACCGCATTCACAGATTCAAAAGGCTCTCTATATTTCTCAACGCTAAGAAACGCTAAACCGGAATTGATCCAAAATCCCATTTCTTCCACAGCCCTGACTTAACCCCAGTTCGATAAATCTCCCCGCAACTAAAATTCTTGTCTCAAAGTCCTCCGAAATTGAAAGGTTGGAGGCAAAGCACTATACCCAAGCGAAAAAATTCATCGAACCTATGCTCAAAAGATCTGATAAAGTGCTTGCGATCGCGTTTGCAACCGCCATTTTGATTCAATAAGGAGCTTCAGACTTGAGGCGAAATTCTTATACCTTGTCAGATCAATGGACACTCTATCAACCGTCCTAGAGAATGGCTCAAAGCGAGAAAATTTGATGACAATACAACCAAGCGTTTAACTGTCCCTATGCCCATGGCCTCAATTCAGGTCGTGGGCAGTTTTATTTTAAAAAAGCGTTCAAGAAATCAACGCTAAACCCGCGTGAATTCGATGGCGTTTTTTCGCTTCGTGATTCAGCACTTTCGCCCCCCAACGCCCAATTCTAGGGAACTTTCGGATAGGATTTTTGTTCACAGTCTCCCAAACTTGGGGAATTTAGGGGGCTGCCCGGAGTAATAACCGCAGCCAAGGATTTGATCGAGTTCACGCTAAACCCGTGGAAAAGCATCCGAAAGCCCGCTGACTGCATGAATTCGTGACGCTGCTGCCAGACAGCTACCACAGCCACAACTGCTTCGATAGGCGGCCCGTGTCCCACTGCTAGCGATCGCTGTCTGAATAGGAGCGGCCGCCGCTGTCCCCGGAAGCGTATAAGCCTGAGCCGCCCCCATATTGATGTTCCAGCCCAGGTCGCGTAAAGCTGCCAGTGTCAGCTTACTGGTCGGAGTCGTCACTCCAGGGGTTTCTGCAAAGGGGGTCATCAGTTCTGTATCAAAGCGGCTCTCGTCCCAATGGGCAAAAACCTGTGGCTCGATCGGAACGGCCACCTGTCCAGTCGTCCCCAACAACTCTCCATAAGCCCAACCTGCATATGAGTTGGCGCTGTAGGTTGAAGTGGCTCGATTGACGAGGTTTTTGCCGATCGAAAAGATCGTGCCATTTGAGTTCCTGAATCTTGCAGGTTCCCACAGGGTGCCCAAGCCCAAAATGTGAGCAAACTCGTGGATCATGATTTCTCGCAGGTAGCCAGGATTAGCATCAAACTCAGCCAACCGTCGCAGGTTGATCGTGCTGCTTCCACCACTGATGACGAGATTGGGGCCGTCTAGATCAAAGTCAGGCCCCGAAAGTGCCAGCGTGCCCGTGTCCGGCGTTCCGTTTGAGTTGGTGAGGCTCTCCCCGCGAATCAAGATCTTTAGCGGGCCAGAACGAGTAATCGCACTGCGAGAGGTAATGATGCCTTCCCAATAAGAAGCCGCCGAGGTGATTGCGTCTTTGGTAGCTTGGGTTATCCCACTCAGACTTTGCCCAAAACTGATTTCAAATTCAAACGCTTGGGAGGCTGATAGAGCGGCGGCGAAGCTTGTCCCCAGGGCGTAACTGGCAGTCTGTCCGCCGTAGCTCATCACCTGCACAAAATAGTCACCTGTGGATAGAAAGCGCCGGATCGATTCGCTGATGGTGCCCCGCTCCCATTGCCACGCGAGAATTTCATCGGAGTCGATCGCGCCATTCTGATTTTTATCTTGAATCAGCCGCACATCAGCATCCCCCGTTAGCCCAGTCAAATTGGCGCTAAACACACCCGATTGCGACACGTTAAAGCGATAGAAATCACTGAGGTTGCTGCCGTCAACGCGATCGCTCGACGAAAAGCTGGCAGAAGGTTGTCTTTGGGCGATCGCCCTCATATCAATACTTTGAGCAGCGACGAGGTTGGCCGCAATTGCAACAGTCGGGGTCACCCTGGGAGCCACAGCGCCCTTGAGAAAGCCAACGAGTTGCAGCTTAGGATCGGCTTTGGGTAAGGTGACAGCATCCGCGATCGAAGTACCGTTCATCAGCCAAATTGTGTTGTCCCCTGTGACCGTATTGCGCCAGACAAGATCGCTTTGACCATCACTATTCAGATCACTTGCTCCAGCGACTTCCCAGTTGAGGTCAGGTGCCACGGGCGGCAGGAGGGGTCGATCTGTAGTCGTGTTGCCATTCATGACCCACCAGCGATTTTCGCCCGTCGCCGAGTCTCGCCACAGCAAGTCAAGCTGCCCATCCTGGTTGTAATCACTCACTCCGACGATCGTCTTGGACAGAGCTTTTTCGATCGGCACAGATCCTACCCTGGCGATCGTTGTGCCGTTCATCACCCACCACAGATTGTCACCCGTTGCGGCATTGCGCCAGAGAATATCGGTTTGCCCGTCGCGGTTGTAGTCTCCGGTACCGACCACGTTCCAGTTGAGGTCAGTCACCGTCATTAAATAGGCCACAGACTGAACGCGATCGCCATTTATCACCCACCAGGCGTTTTGTCCAGTGACTCGGTTGCGCCAGAGAATGTCGTCTTGCCCGTCGCGGTTGTAGTCTCCTGTGCCGACTGGGTTCCAGTTAAGGTCGGTAAGCGGCGCGAGGGGGATGAGGCGGCGATCGCCCACTTTCGTGGTTCCATCCATCACCCAGGTTGTCGTCGCTGCTGTGCTCGTGTTGTACCAAAAAAGCTCTGAAGTGGAGGCAGTTTGTACAGCGGCAATTGAGGCTTTGCCCAAAGCGGAGGAGCGATATCCTTGCCCGTTAGTAGGGGGGTCAAGGGGAAATCGAAGGTTGTTAAGCTTGGGGCTGACGGTCAGCGAAGGATCAGTAGACCGATTAATTTCTCTCATGACGATCGCCTCCGACGCACGAAACTATCGCCTCTAAACCACTGAAGCGGCTCATTATTTTCTTGTATAAAAAAGTACGACATCGATCCGACTTACCACGAACACAGAGATCTACGCAGCAGCGATGAGACCTGAATGAAATCCTCAGAGTTCAAGTCTTCACGGGAGTCTACTGTGTGTTTTGCTAAGTTCGGTAGATGCTTGAAGTTGGCTGTCCAACGGTAGAGGACTTTATAAGACTTACTGTTGCTCACCTATTCTACAAAGTAAATTGAGCAAAGTTTGTCACACTTTAGTGAAGTTCTGATTAAGAAGCCGTAATTTCACGGACAAGAGAGGAACGTGTTTTAAAGCAATCGCCAGATGAAGGGGTATCGATAAGGTCTGTTAGGTGTACTCGCGACATTGACGATCGCAATAATAGGCATGACAAAACTAGCAACTGCCAGCAAAACCAGCAAAGGAATCCCAATCAACACAAAAATCAGCAGAGAGAAAAGAATGCCGTAGATATACAAATTAATGTGAAAGTTGATCGCTTCTTTAGCGTTTTCTTTGACAACTGGGTCTTCTGAAACCAAGAGAATCGCTATGGGAATCCCGATCGCCACAATCAGCGAACTAAAGAAAATTGAACCGTGACAGACGGCTGATAACAGCTTTCGTTGAGCAACGTCTTCCATGATCTTAACCTTCCGCTTTCTATCGAAGGGACTTATCAAAAGAGTCAACACTGCGCGATCGACGGTTTCCCGATCAGAATTATCGCCCTTAACAAACCTTTCCTCGCTATCTTTAAAGAGGTATCGTAAGACCAATTCACTTCTTAAGACTCTAGACACTGGACTTTAATCGAATGTCTAAGGCCTAAAGTTTGAGACTTGTAGCGCCAGCCGCGAATTGGTATCACTTGTTGGTATCCCTTGATCGTTTCTTGAATCTATCTCTCCCCATCTAAGCATGTCCACTGAACTCCAGGCTGAATTGCAGCAAGCAGTCGATCGGCGGCGCAACTTTGCCATCATTTCTCACCCTGACGCAGGAAAAACCACGCTCACCGAAAAACTGCTGCTCTATGGAGGCGCAATTCATGAAGCAGGCGCGGTAAAAGCTCGTCGTGCCCAGCGTCACGCAACTTCTGACTGGATGGAAATGGAGCAGCAGCGCGGTATCTCAATTACGTCAACCGTGCTGCAATTTGAGTATTTAAACTGTCAAATTAATCTGCTCGACACCCCAGGTCACCAAGATTTTAGTGAAGACACCTATCGGACGCTGGCGGCCGCTGACAATGCTGTCATGCTAATTGACGCGGCCAAAGGATTGGAGCCTCAAACCCGTAAATTATTTGAGGTGTGTAAGCTGCGATCGCTGCCCATTTTTACGTTTGTCAACAAGCTCGATCGTCCCAGTCGCACACCGCTGGAACTGATGGATGAAATCGAGCAAGAATTGGGCTTGCAGACTTATGCGGTCAACTATCCGATCGGCACAGGTGACCAGTTTAGAGGTGTCTACGATCGGCGTGAGAAAAAAGTTCACTTATTTGAGCGCAGCGTTCACGGCAGTCGAGAAGCGATCGACACCACCATCGATCTCAACGACCCGCGAATCGAACAACTGGTTGATAAAGAGGTCTATTACCAGTTCAAAGACGAATTAGAAATGGTCGAAGGGGTCGGCCCCGAACTCGATCTTGAAGCGGTGCATTGCGGTCAGATGACTCCGGTCTTTTTTGGCAGCGCCATGACCAACTTTGGAGTCGAACCCTTTCTCAATGCCTTTTTGGACTACGCCCTCAAACCCGGCGGACACACCAGCACTCAGGGCGAAATTGACCCGACCTATCCAGAGTTTTCGGGATTTGTGTTCAAGCTGCAAGCCAATATGGATCCAAGACACCGCGATCGTGTGGCGTTTGTGCGAGTTTGCTCTGGCAGATTTGAAAAAGATATGACCGTCAGCCATGCGCGCACCGGAAAAACAGTTCGGTTGTCGCGTCCTCAAAAGCTGTTTGCTCAAGATCGAGAAGTCATTGAGGAAGCTTATCCGGGCGATGTGATCGGGTTAAATAATCCAGGCGTGTTTGCGATCGGTGACACCATTTACAACGGTCAAAAGCTCGAATACGAAGGCATTCCCTGTTTCTCTCCTGAGATTTTTGCCTACTTGAGAAACCCCAACCCGTCTAAGTTCAAGCAATTTCGCAAAGGCGTTTCTGAATTGAGAGAAGAAGGCGCAGTCCAGATCATGTATTCTGCTGACGATGCCAAGCGCGATCCGATCCTGGCGGCGGTGGGTCAACTGCAATTTGAGGTCGTGCAATTTCGCTTGCAAAACGAGTATGGAGTCGAAACCCAGGTCGAATTTTTGCCCTACACCTTAGCCCGCTGGGTGGATGGCGGCTGGGAGTCCTTGCAAAAAGTGGGACGAATCTTTAACACGCTGACTGTCAAAGACAGTTGGGAACGCCCCGTACTGCTGTTTCGCAACGAATGGAACTGTCAACAACTCCAGGCAGACCATCCAGAATTAAAGTTGAGCGCGATCGCCCCTGTGGTGTCGGGTAAGGAGCCAATGGCGCTTTAGGAGGGATGAGGGGTGAGGAATGAGGGATGAGGGATGAGGGATGAAAAAAGATCTGAACTTGAGCGAAAATAGGTGACGAGTTTTGGGTGGATTGTAGGAAAGAGGCTTTAGGGTGAGTTGATCGATCGCTGTCCACTTTTCCCAACCGAAGACATACAATTCACTTCATCCCTCATCCTTCATCCCTCATCCCTTCTTCTTTCTTCCTGAAATCGCTGTGAATCTACCAAAACGCTATGACTTCCTCCAATTCGGCTGATGCCAACCAAGTTTTACAAGCAGGTTTGTCATCCGTGAAGCAGGGCAACTATCCAGAAGCAATCAGGCTTTTGGAGCGGTTTTTAGCTGCTCAGGCGGGTGCGCTCGATCGTCCCGATGCAACTAAGGCTCAGATGGGATTGGTGATGGCCTATGCACGAAGCGGTCGAGCCAAAAAAGCAGCTATCCTTTGCCGAGAATTGAACCGTAGCGAAAATGTCAAGGTGCGAGCTTGGGCGACTCAAGCGCTGGGCGAAATTTGGGAAGCAGGCAAGCAAGGCAGCGCATTAGAGGAACCGGACTCAACTGGGTTTGTCCCATTTCAAGAAGCGGCTCAGATTAGAGCGGAGCGACCCCTTGCGGGTAACTCAGAGAGATCGGTCTTTGTCCCCATTGCCCCGGTCGCCTCTCAAGAATTCTCTGGCAGCGAAGACCCTACGCAACCGCTTGATCGCCCGATTGCCCCAATTCCTCAACCCCCAACTTCTGAACCTCAATCCCCCGCTCGTCTCCAACGTTGGCAACCGCTCAAAAAATTACACCCGGCTCGACTGCAATGGGCACAACTGGGCACCGCGATCGCACTTTTTGGTCTGGTCAGCGGATTGTATGGAGCGATCGCCACGATTCCGGTTTATTGGACACGATTTATCACCAGCGTTCTCAAATGGAGCGCCCCCATTCAGTCGGTCGAAATTCCCTTTTTCACGATTCTTCTGGGACTAATTATTCTTTTTGTCCTGTCGCCCTGGCTGCTAGACGGATTGCTCAAAGGACTGTATGGCATGAAACCGCTGTCTACGGCGACGTTAGGACAGTACAGCCCAGAGTCCCATCGATTGATTCAGCGCGTCTGCCAACAGCAAAAACTGCCGCTGCCTCAGTTGAGTCTTTTGCCGACCCATATTCCGCTCTCTTTTAGCTACGGGTGTCACCCAAAAGTTGCGCGAGTGGTGGTTAGTCAAGGTTTGCTCGACCATCTGACCGATGATGAAATCGCGACTCTCTATGCCAGCGAACTGGCGCACATTCTTCACTGGGATTTTTGTCTGCTGTCCTGGGTCACGATCGTCCTGCAATTTCCTTACACCTTATACTGGCAAACCGCAAGAGCCGGAAGCTGGTTAAAAGCAAGAAGCAACCTGAGACGGCGAGAAAATCGGCTAATTGCCATTCTGTTAGAAATCGGTGGAAACCTTTGTGCGATCGTCGCTTCTCTCAGCTATGGACTCTATTGGCTGCTGCGCTGGTCGGGATTGTGGCTCTCAAGGCAACGTTTGGAATACAGCGATCGGACTGCCTGTAATCTGACGGGCAACCCCAACGCATTGACTCGCGCTTTATTAAAAGTGACTGTCGGCACTGCTCAAACAACCCAAACCCATCAGCAAACCGACTACTTGCTCCAAGCCTTCGACCTGCTGACCCCGATGGGCTGTGATGCGCCGATCCATTTAGGCAGCTTGTATCACCACACTTCAATAAAATCGTTACTAATGTGGGATCAAGTGAATTCCGATCGCCGCTGGTTAGCCTTGAATAATTCTCATCCCCTGATGGGCGATCGCCTCCAACGGATCACCAACTACGCTCACCACTGGCAACTGTCCCCCGAACTGGATCTCGAAGCTCAGAACCCAGTTGCCAGTCGGGGAATCCTGCTTCAAGGTGCGCCGTTTTTTGGCGTTTTGCTAGGTTACTTGGTGGCTCAAATTCTTTGGTTTGTCGCTCAAATTCTCTATCAATTTGGGATTGACCAACTCACCTGGCTGGCCAGCGACTACGATCTATTCATCAGCTTTATGCTGCTGGGGTTTGGGCTAGGCACCTTTCTCCGATTTAATGCTTTCTTTCCAGACATCCAGACAAAGAGCACTCAGCCATTAGACTCCTCTCTATCGGATCTTGTGACTAAGCCAAATGCAGTCCCGATCGATAGCCCACTTGTTCAACTCGAAGGCACCCTAATTGGACGCTCTGGATTGGGCAACTGGCTCGGACAGGACTTGATTCTACAAACCTCGACATGCTGTATCAAACTCCACTACGTTTCTCAACTGGGCGCGATCGGCAACCTTTTTATTGCTCATCCCGTCGATTGGGTTAATCAATCCGTCCTGGTTACAGGGTGGTTTCGTCGGGGTGCCACTCCCTGGATCGATGTGAACTCAATTCGCACAGCTAATAGAACCCTCCGCAGTGGTCATCAAATCTGGTCTACCGTTCTCGCAGGCGTGGCGATCTTGGTCGCGATCGTACTCATTCTTTAAGGATGCTAGTAGTGACTCAAGACAAAGTTGGAATGTAAAGAATAGTTGCGTTTCTTTCACAAAGGTATTACATTTCTTAACAAGAGGGCTGATACTTCCAGGCATGGCTCAATCCTGTCTCTTGCGATCGTTTGGTTTGATGGTCTTGGTATCAGTTTTTTCCTTCCAACACAGCAAGCTGGCCAGCCAAACCAAGGCTGGTTTTTATTGTCTACTTTTGGATAGAAAAACCTCGAAACAGACCGTTGATTGCGACGCTAGAGCTAGAACAAAAGGCTGAAATCTACCAATTAGCCCCCCTGAGCGCGAGCCTGCATGGTACCTTAATGAATGGCAAGAACATCCGAGGAAGCAGTTAAGATGCTAAACCTCGACCCTCCAGCACTGACCAAATTTCGTCGTCTCCTTACCAGCGATCGTCAGCCCGACCCTGAGACTGTCTGGCAACGAGCGATCGCTCTGGTTGGTGAGGGGAAGAGCCTGGTGGTTTCTAAGATGTCTGTCTAGCCCGTCCTCAGCCAACATCAAGTCAACGCTCTCAACGCAAGTGTATTAGGATCAAGTCTGGAGGTGTCCATTATGTCCATTCGTTTGTATGTCGGCAATTTGCCCGAAGATCTAACCCGGCAAGAACTCGAAGCTGTTTTTGCTGAAGCAGGTGACAATGCGTCTGCCAAGATTATTACCGATCGTAAGACCGGAAAATGTCGCGGATTTGGCTTCGTCACGGTCAAAACTGATGAACTTGCTGATGAATTAATCGAAAAGTTCAATGGCTTTCAAGTTAAAGAGAATGTCATCAAAATTGAGAAGGCCTTACCTCGCGCCAAAGAGAAAGGTGAAGACACCGAGGGTGCTGTGGTAAGCGCTCCTGTGGGCGCTGCGCCTGTGGCAGGCGGTCGTCGCAAAGGTGGCAGTGGTGGCGGCAACAACAACAAAACTCGTCGCACAGCCCCCGCCGCTTCTGACCCAGACTCAATCCAGCCCGATCCCCGCTGGGCACAAGACCTTGAGAAGCTCAAGCAGCTTTTGGCAACTCAAACGACTAACTCCTAATTCCTTCGGTGAGTCAGGGTGTTGGCTAGGGTTAAGTTCTCTATCATTTATGGGCAGTTAGCCCACAACGTGGTGCCTGCTGGAGTAGAAGAGAGGCTAGTCTTAGCTTCTATTTCGATGGGCATCAACACTGTTTTTAGACTGCAACGATGTGATCATCATGATAGAGAGCGAGTTTTCTCAGGGATAGACTGGGTGACTCGCTTTTGTTTTTTAGGAGTGCGCTCAAACGAAGAACTTACAGGACTTATCTTTTTTGGCGATCGGTCAATTCGTTTAACCCTTCACCCAAAAGCGACAGTCCGATCACCATCAGCGTCATCGCCAACCCCGGAAAGAGCGCCGTCCACCAGATTCCCCCAGTTGAGAGGGCATCCAATGCTTGTCTCAGGTCGTGTCCCCATTCGGCAACATCATCTGGCAGTCCTAACCCTAGAAATCCCAAACCGCCCAATGTGAGAATGGCATCCGCCGCATTCAGGGTAAATAAGACAGGGACACTCTGAATCACATTCAAAAATAAGTATCGAGAAAGGACTCGCCAAGTGGAAGCTCCCATTGCTTGAGCCGCTTCGACAAACAACTCTGTCTTGACACTGACCGTCTGATTACGAACGACTCGATAATATTGAGGAACGTAGGCAATACTGAGGGCGATCGCCGCATTCAAAACCCCCCGCCCTACGACAAAGGCCAGCGTCACCGAAAGCAACAATCCCGGCAGTGTGTAGATCGTATCCATGATGAAGAGGAGGAAGCGATCGAGCCGTCCACCCAGGTAGCCGCTCACCATGCCCAACGGAACGCCAATGATCAAACTCAGGGCCGTCGCCAATATCACCACCTGAAGCGCAGCCTGACTTCCAAACAGCGTCCGCGAAAACACGTCATAGCCCAAACTCGTCGTCCCAAACCAGTGGCTAATCGAAGGCGAATCGTGAGGGGAATTATCTAAAAACTCAGTTGGACTTTGCAGCGCTCCCATCATTTGAAACAGCGGAGCCAGCAGCGCAATACTCACAAAAATCAACGTCAAAAGCGCCCCCACCCGCATCATTTTTAACGACAGGCTAGGACGCTCAGAGAAATTAAGGAAGGACGACCCCTTGCGGGTAACTCGGAGAGATCGAGGGAGATTCAGAGCCATGAGGGAGGAAGGATGAGTTTAGAAGACAATCTTAGAGGACTTCAACTCAAACTCAAAGTTCAGCATTGCTAAACAATCGACCCTGAAGAGCCAAAATCCCCTTTCATCCCTCATCGCAAAGCGGATTACCCCCAAAGGGGGAACAGATCGTCGAAGTTCTCCCTCCTAAAGATTGCTCTCAATCAATTCGCGATATTGGCTCTTTTGCTTAACGCCTTTGACTTCGGCGACCATCCCCTTATTTTTGAAGAATTGAATCGTAGGAGTGCCCATCACGCCTGCTGATTCAGCGATGTCGGGGTCTTGGTCGATGTCGATTTCGATGAAGTGAATTCTGCCATCAAATTCATCGACGACCTTGTTCAGAATTGGCTTCAAAGTGTGGCACGGGCCGCAGTTAGGAGACACGTATTTGACCATAATCAAACGATCGCTCTCATGGTAAAGCTTCCGTAGCGCAAAGCCGCCTGCATGTCGAGTTGCCGCCACATTCACCTCAGTCGTTACGGGAATCTCGATTTCTGCATGAGGAACTTCTTCGATCGGCTTCTCGGTTTGGCTAAATTCTTGCACCAAGTTGTTGAATGAGAGCCAGCGTTCTGCCAACATGGCCGCCATGCAGCCTGTTCCTGCTGCTGTAATGGCTTGCCGAAATTCGTGGTCTTGAACGTCTCCAGCCGCAAAAACGCCTTCGACACTGGTTTCGACTGACCCGTGTTTGGTGACGATATAGCCGACTTCATCCAGTTCTAGCTGTCCTGCAAACAGAGCCGTGTTGGGCTTGTGACCGATCGCATAAAACAGTCCTTTTGCGTCAATCACGCTTTCTTCGCCCGTCTTGGTGTCTCTGACTTTTACGCCCGTCATATGTTCATCGTTGCCCACTACATCGATAGGTTCGGTATTCCAGTGGACGGTAATTCTAGGATTACTCAACACCCGATCCTGCATGGCTTTGCTCGCCCGCATTTTGTCCGTTCGGATTAGCATGTTGACGCGATCGCCGTACTTGGTTAGATAAATTGACTCTTCTGCGGCTGTGTCTCCGCCGCCTACCACTACCAGCGTCGCGCCTCGAAACAAAGGAGTCGCCCCATCACAAATCGCGCAGGCTGAAATGCCTCTACTCCAAAACTGTTCTTCGCAGGGTAGCCCAAGCCGTCTAGCTGTGGCACCTGTGGCAATCACAACGCTGTGGGCTTTGACTTCGCGTTCTTCTGAGCGAATCGTAAACGGACGCTGACTAAAATCGACAAAGGTCACATCTTCCATGTGCATCTCAGTACCCCAGCGGATGGCTTGAGCCTTCATCTGATCCATCAGTTGGGGCCCCGTGATGCCTTCTGGAAAGCCTGGGAAATTTTCGACTTCGGTCGTCGTCATCAACTGTCCGCCTGGCAGCCCTCCCGCCTCAAAGCCCTCAAACATGACAGGCTTCAAGTTTGCACGACCTGCGTAAATGGCTGCCGTATATCCTGCTGGGCCAGAACCAATAATGACCAAATTTTCTACGGTTGGGTTTGCCATAGCTTAATACAAACTCATAACGACTACGGATAGTATAGCATCATTCAAGTGCTCTCACCCTGGTCAAGGAATAGAGAAACTAGCGACTGACAATGAACTGAAACAAATGATGCTTTCTTATATTTTGTGATACTTCTTGAGCATTTTGTTTAAAACTTTGGGGCAATTGCTCAAGGGGCACCTGAGTAATATCAGGCTTAAAAGCTCCGTGGTTTCGCGCATGTGAGGGCAGACTTCATGCCTCTTTTATGGGTTCAACCAGTAATTTAGCTAGAGCAAGGCTGCTGTAACCTCCCTGAAAATTGGTCGGCAGGCTGCTTTATCTCAGTAAGTTCTGTGGGTACTCTAATGTGGACTTGAATTTTAGAGGAGCGATCGTCCGTATAAACTCGCCCCCAGTCGATCAATCCACGAGTATTATGCTTTTTGAAGCCCCACAGGAGACAGCCAGATGAAGGATCAGGACATCGAACTACTAGAAAAAATCCGTCAGCAGTACAACAACGTTCCTTATCCCAATACGCCCCTGGAGGAATCACCTAAGCAAAACTACCAATCGCTTTTCTTTCACAGTTTGGTTACGGCTTATTACTTGAGAGATCAAAGCGTCGTTGACACAACGGATAAAGTTATTTTAGATGCAGGATGTGGGAGCGGCTATAAGTCCTTAATTTTGGCAGAAGCAAACCCAGGCGCAAAAATTGTAGGAATTGATCTGTCCGAAGAATCTGTAGATCTGGCTCACAAACGCTTACGGTTTTATGGATTTGATGACGCAGCATTTCATGCACTTTCTATCTATGATCTGCCACAGCTAGGATTAAAGTTTGACTATATTAATTGTGATGAAGTTCTCTACCTTCTGCCTGACATGAAAGCAGGTTTAGAAGTCATGAGATCTGTCCTCAAGCCCAATGGAATGATTCGCGCCAATTTACATAGTCTGATTCAAAGGTTTGGCTTCTTTCGCGCTCAAGAAGCGTTTGGGATCATGGGCTTGATGGATGGAACGCCAGATGATATGGAGGTTGAAATTGCAATAGAAACCATGCAGGCTCTCAAAGATCAAGTCAACTTAAAGACAATGGTTTACAAGCCTGAATTGTATGCACAAAACTCTTCAGAAGCTAAACAGAGAGTTCTGGTCAATTATCTTTTGTTGGGCGATCGCGGCTATACCATTTCTGATATGTTCAGCGCTATCAAGGCAGCGGATCTAGAGTTTATCAACATGGCAAACTGGCAACAGTGGGATATCTTGTCTCTCTTCCAAGATCCAGACAAATTGCCTGACTTTTGGAAAAACAAACTGCCGGAGTTGTCGATCGGGCAGCGCTTAGAAATCATTGAACTGATTCAACCTGAGCATCGACTACTAGACTTTTTGTGTGGTCATATTAATATGTCACATCCTAAGCTGCCTCTTTCTGAGTGGACTGATCTAGATTGGCAAACGACAACCGTTCATCTCCATCCTGTTCTAAAAACTTCGCACATCAAAGAACAGCTAGTGGAGGCCGTTTCCCAGCAGCAGCCGTTTGAAATCACTCGCTATGTTCCTAAAGCCACAAAGACGAGATTTATGATGGATTCTGGTGCGATCGCTTGTCTATTACCCCTGTGGAAAAAGGAGCAGCCGTTTACAACATTAGTGGAATATTGGCTCAAGTTTAAACCGTTGAATGCAGCATTTGAGCCTGTGACCAAGCAGGAAGCCTCTGAGCAAGTTAAGCAACTTCTGACGGGTCTAGAAGGCTGTTTATTTGTTTTGTTAGCGCGATCGAAATAGAGATTTTTGGCACGCTTGACCCACTACCCACTAGCAGTTTTTGAGGCGATCGAGATGAACAAACAAACACCCGAATTATTAGAGAAGATCCGTCACCAGTTTGATAACGCTCCCTATCCTAGAAACCCACTTGAACAATCTTCTAAAGAGGATTACAGTTCTCTATTTGTCCATAGTTTGGTCACGCCTTACTATCTCAAACATCAAGCAGCGATCGACACAAAAGGAAAAGTCATTCTAGACGCAGGCTGTGGGACTGGTTTTGCCTCTCTAATCTTGGCAGAAGCTAATCCAGGCGCAAAAATTGTTGGCATTGACTTATCCGAAGAATCTATTCGTTTAGCCAAACAACGGCTGCAATTTCATGGATTTGATCAAGCCGAGTTTCATGTGTTGAAGATCGAAGATCTACCAACATTAGGGTTAGAGTTTGACTACATTAACTGTGATGAAGTTCTCTATCTTTTGCCTGATCCAGAAGTGGCTCTGCGAGCAATGAAATCTGTTTTAAAGCCGGAAGGAATCATTCGCGGCAACTTGCATAGCTCGACTCAAAGATATGGGTTTTATCGCGCTCAAAAGGTCTTCAAGTTATTGGGCTTGATGGATTCTAAGCCGGGAGATTCAGAGATTGAAATTGCGATCGAAACCTTGAAGGCGCTAAAGCCCAGTGTCGAACTCAGGAAAAGAGTCTGGGAAGGCGATTTATTAAAAGGAAACAATCTCAAAGAAGAGACTTTATTAAATTGTCTACTTCAAGGAGACAAAGGCTATACCATTCTCGATATGTTTGCCGCTTTGGAAACCACTGACTTAGAGTTTCTCAGCATGGTCAATTGGCGACAGTGGGATTTGATGGAGTTGTTTAGGGAGCCAGACGATCTGCCTGTTTTTTGGCAGTTAAGTTTTTCAGAAGTTCCTCTACCCCAACAGTTGCGATTGTTTGAATTGTTTCATCCCGTGCATCGGCTTTTAGATTTTTGGTGTACTCATCCCACTGAGCCAACTTTGATGCTGCCTGTTTCTGAGTGGGAAGCGTCTGATTGGCAAAATGCCGAGATTCAGTTGCATCCAGTTTTGAGCAGCGATCGCATCAAAGCCGATTTGTTGGAGTCACTCAAGCAGCACCACCCCTTTGAGATCTCAAAATATATTCCGACTTCCTCGATCACGCCCATCATTTTGGAAGGCAGTCAAGCAGCCTGTTTGTTACCGCTCTGGGAAGGCGTACAGACGATCGAGTCCCTGATAGAGCGGTGGCTACAAATTAGGCCGGTCGATCCGGCGACGCTGGCACCTGTAACCAGACAAGAGGCTTTTGAGGAAGTTACAGGTCTACTAAGAAGTTTAGAGGTTTTTCTCTATGTGCTTTTAGGTAGAAAGGCTTAATCGGCTTGATTATCACTGAGTCAGGTTTCTAAATCACTCACATTTGAGAAATTGAGAAGGGCGATCGATAACCTCTGAAGTTGATCCAAATTTAGGGAGGAAATGCGATCGCTCTGGGCTTGAGAAAGCGGTTCAATTCGCTGTTCTAAAAGGAGACGAATGAGCGATCGTTGTCCTGTCCTTCCTAGCGTGCGCTTTGTCGAGTGGCTTGTTCCCACTTTAGGAATGCTTGTGACAGTGCCATTTGGGCCTCCTGTGATGTGAAGTTTTCAGTAATTGCTATTTGCGGCAGCAGTATTACAATCTAATGATCGTTTCTCAATTATTCTGTTGTTGATACTGATTTCGGAAGTATTGCAGGATCGTCATCGATCGACAGTAAAAATTGAATCAGATCTGTTTGCTCCTGCGTTGTAAAACCTGCTTGCGGATCAATCCAGTATTCGTGTCCGCTGCCGTCAATTTCGTCGATTTGTAGGTCACGATTTTTGCGATTGGCATTCACTGCTACTTGCCGAAGCGTGCGATCGACTAACACCCGCAAACTCGCCGCCGGATCGGGTAAGATCCCCTGCATTGAGGTTCCTGCCATGCCCATGTGATCGGGGTTAGAGACGATGAATTGATCACCCGACAACTCGACCCCTTGCGGGTTACTCAAAGAGATCGCATCTTGACTTGCAGCCACTCCTCCATCATGTAAGTAAGGAGCCGTTACCGAAAGTCCAATTAAATTAGGTACTTTATAACCGCCCTCATTGCCCACTGCGTAGGATAAATCACGATCGCTTTGTGGAGTAATGTCGATCGGCACCGCTAACACAGGCGGATCGGGCGGAACCGGGACAGGTGTATTGGGCGGATAAGTTTCTGGTGAAATAAAGGTTTTGGGAAACTGTTTGAGAGCAGCGGCGCGAGAGGGTTGAGACTTGATTTCGCTGGCCGCAATGACTGAATGATTGGTGAAATAACGACCGCTGTGACATTGAGCGCAATTTGCTTTCTCAAAAACAACCGCCCCTCGTTGTAGGGCCGTTCGATCGCGCGTCTCAGTCGGCGGGGGCGCTAAGGTATTTTGATAAGCGGACATGGCGTTGATTTGTTGACCCACCGGATAGCCTGGAGAATTTGCCATCAAGCCATCGACGATAAAAATTGAACCTCTCGGATAACCCGGCATTTTAATCACTTCATTCATCGCGGGATTACCCGGAGTCGGGTCACCTTTGACCAAGAATTCTGAAGGTTTTGCGCCATTGGGCAATCGAAAGCGACGATCGGCGGCATTCTGCAACATGATGCCTAAATACGTTTCTTTGTCGATGCCCAAAATTGGTTGACTGGCATATGATCCCGTTGTCGGATCAGAATTGGTGGCGTGAACGTTGTTATTCAGCGTCGATAATCCGTGGAACCAGCCGACTGATGAAAACCCGCTCCAGCCATAGGGGTAGCTCTCAAAGGTATAAGAAGACGGATTTTGAGAAGGGTTGTTGTGATTGTCGCCCGTCGAGTCAAAATTTCCGGGGGCCCACCCGACTAACTGAGCGTCTACCGCGTCTTCTACGGCTTTTGCGTCGGGTAAGTTTGCGGTTTGTCCAGCGGCATTAATGTAAGTACGATCGCCCAGCGGAATCTTCGTCGGATTTACGCCCGTTTGCCGAAACATTGCCGCCGAATTAGTCGCAAACGCCTGCAACAGTCCCGTGTCCAAATCGTTGTTGGGGGCACCTTCTAGAATGCGTCCGGTGTCTTTGTCTACGGCTGCGTGACAGGCTGCACAGGTGATGCCGACCCGAATTTTTGCACCTTGCTTAAAGGTCTGCATTCCCAACGGAATTAGCGACCCTGCGGGAACGTCTAACCCTGTATTCACCACGCTTCCCGCTCTAAAAAGGCGACCTCCGATCGTCACATCTTCATCTAACGGAACTTGCAAATTCGTCGTATGTTTGCCGCCGAGAGCGGCGATCGCTTTGCCAATTGAAATCAAATTCAACTTGCCATCAATCACGCCCAACACATCTGTAAAAAAATACTCATTGCCAAACGTCTCTCGATAAAACGCATCCCGTCCCAAATCGATCAGATCTTGAGTAATTTCGACTGCTCCATTTTCGGGCGCAAGGCTGGCTCGTCCTTCGGCTGTCTCAAGTAGTTTAGTCGCTTCCCGTTTAGAAACCACGCTGCCCAACACATCAAACGAGCCAACTTCCTGCGGCGTTTTTTGAATCTTGGGCGTGTAAGTATTTTCTAATTTGGGTGCCCTGACCGGAAAAGAAAGCTCGATCGTATAGCCCAACACTCCCACCGCAATGAGAAGCACGATCGTGACGATCGCTGATCGAAAGGGAAACAGGGCCTTCATAACTCATGACATCCGCAACATCTCCGGGAATCTTAGAAGACGGCGAAAAAATTCCCCTCTGTCTCGTGAAAGAAGTCTGTAAAATTCTAAGGTCGTGAACAAAACACTCATGGACTGGCAAACGGAGGGAAAAGCGAGATTTCAAATAGGCAACAGCTTTTATCGATCGTCGGGTCAAGTTGCGCGAGACTTGGGCGTTTTGGCGGCAGCAATTTACAAGCAAGAAACAGGTCAGTTGCGCGTGTTGGATGCGATGGCAGGGTCAGGTGTACGATCCCTTCGCTATTGGCTCGAAAGTCAGGCGGATTGGATCTGGACAAACGACGGCAATCCAGAAATCAGCGCTGTTTTACACCAAAATTTAGAACCCATCCTTGCTAAAAATCAGGCTCAAATTACTTGTTTGGATGCTAAAAAGATCTTTTTCAACTGTTACGATCGCCAGGACTTTTACGACTTAGTGGATGTCGATGGATTTGGATCTCCTGCTTCTTATTTGAGCGCCTGTCTCGATGCTACAAAAATTGGCGGACTTCTCTATTTAACTAGCACAGACGGCCGCACCGTCACCGGACACGAACCCGAAAGTTGTCTGGCACTTTATGGCTCCTATTCACGTTCTCATCCTGCCATTCATGAGCAAGGTTTGAGAATTTTATTCGGCAGTTTACAACAAGTTGCTGCGACTCAAGGATTTGGCATTGAGCCAATTTTCTCTCTGTTTGTGGGAGAAACCTATCGATTAATGGTGCGCTTAATTTCTCAGTCGTTACTCAACAGTCAGAACTACGGTTTTTTGGGATATTGTCATCACTGCGGAGACTATCAAACGGTCTTTTGGCGCGATTTGGGACGGGTGAATTGTCCTTACGATCGCCACACTCTCACCCTCACCGGGCCACTGTGGTTAGGTGCCTTACAGCATTCACAAAAACTTCAGCAGCTTGCAGAACTTGCCACTTCCTGGAATTGGATCGAGCAATCCCATCTTCTCAAACTGATGGCCGACGAAGCCGAATTGCCGCCCTATTTCTACACGTTGGGCGAGATTGGAAGACGCGGAAAACTGGATATTCCCAAGCGATCGTATCTGATTCAAGCGTTACAAACTGTAGGGTATCGAGCTAGTCCAACTCATATTTATGCTCAAGCAATCAAAACCAATGCTAATCTACAAACTTGTATTCTGACGGCTCGCCATCCAAGGTAGAATCTTCCCTATCGTGTGCGTTGTATTTATCTTCCTAAACGTTTAATGACTATCCCCATAGGTAGATGCCAATTGAGTGTCAATCACTGAGGATAGTGCACGTTTGAGATGGGTTTTTACACCTCCCTATTTCATAAATTTTCATGTTGCACTTTACCGGAGAGGAGTCATGAATCGCAAATATATCATTCTCACATCAGCCCTGGGATTAACCCTGCTATTAGGCGCTTGTGGGCCCAGCGGAACGGATGGTACGGGGGGCACGACGACTTCTCCTGCGGTCACTGAGCCGCCTGTTGCGAGTCCGACGGTTTCTCCGACGACAAGCCCGACGATCGCGCCCACGACATCGCCCGAAACGACTCCTGGTGCTGGCGCTTCGCCCACTGCTAGTCCAACCACTTCTCCTTAGCGACTGGTTGGGTAAATAACGTTCTGATCTACCTGCTCACAACGGCTCTCAGTCCAGCGAGGAATTGGTTTCCGAAATCTTCTTCACTGGATTGAGATCTTCTACAAACTACTTACACCAGCCAAAAAACGCCAGCATTTCCAGTACGATCGTCCATAGCAAATTCTTTGTCCAGTAGCTTGTGAGGACTGCGACGCTTGCACCCATCAAACCAGAGTTAGTATAAGTCAACATTACAGAATGATCAGAAACTAAAATAGTGGGAATGACGATCGCCGTCAATATAAATGAAGGAATCTATTTCAGTAGTCTGATTACAAAGTTGAGTAATTTTACACATCTATTTAAACAGGTCAGCGTATGGCAAATCAAAAAAACTACCAACGCTGTCGCACTGATCAAAAAGAATTAAGAATGAGATCTTTTTAACTAGACGTGAATTTAACCCCTTGCGGGTCACTCGAAGCGATCAAGTTTTTTTGCTTCGTTATTGGACGCAGGAGCCTCTGAACAAGGAAGCGAACCCTCTCACTGAATCCACATTAAAAAACCCCCTCGTGCATGAGGAGGTGACGAATCTAGGAGCATGATTCTAAAATTACCAACCGTCTGCATCGCTGCTATTCCAGATTTCTAGATCCAGTTCATTCAAATAAGTCAATGCACTTTCGATGTGGCGATTAGTTCCTTGAAGTTCTAAATCAAACCAGCCATCGCCGACTGCATTTGCGCCCAAAATTGCACCTTTGATATTCACGGTCAAACCGTAGTCAGAGACCAATCGAGAAATTACAGGTTCACGATGATACTCTTTTGGGATGCGGATTCTGATTTGTTTTTCGGTTAAGCGATCGTCGATTTTCGTACCCATGACTATTGATCCTTAATGCGAGTTCTACGTTCTACAATCTCCTTTAACACCAGCGTTACCACCGCCAAAAAAGCCAGCAAAACCGCCGCAGAATAAGCCGCCTGAGTTTCATATTGTTTATAGGCATCTTCTACATACAGCGGTAAACTCTGGGTTTTGCCCGCAATGTTGCCCGACACGACTGAAACAGCCCCAAACTCCCCCATCGCACGAGCATTAGTGAGAATCAACCCATACAGCAAGCCCCAGCGAATACTTGGCAACGTCACCCGCCAAAAGGTCTGCCACTGATTCGCACCCAACGTTTGCGCGGCTTCTTCTTGATCGGCCCCCACTTCTTCTAAAACAGGAATCACTTCTCGCGCCACAAACGGCATACTCACAAACACCGAAGCCAAAAGCATTCCCGGAAAGGCAAAGACAATTTTGAAATCATTGGCTTGTAGCCAGCCGCCAAACCAGCCGTTGCGCCCATAGAGCAGCACAATCATCAGACCAGCCACGACAGGCGAAATCGAAAACGGCAGATCAATCACGCTCAAAAGAAAGGCCCGACCCCGAAACCGCCGACGCGCGATCGCCCAGGCCGCACACAGCCCAAACACCAGATTCAACGGCACCGCAATCAACGCCAACATCACCGTCAATCGAATCGCCACCTGAAAATCAGGACGAACCAGATTTGCAAAAAACGGCCCCACGCCCTTACTAAAGGCTTGAACAAACACATTCAGCGCGGGGATGTAAATCACTAGAGCAAGATAAACGATCGCCACCCCAATCAAAATCGTCGGCACCCAGCTTTTTTTCTTAGCTGAAGCAGACACCTTCGATCGAGCGGGACTGAGAGAAGAATCTACACTAGCCATATCGCTTACCCCAAGCTTGCAAAAGATTGATTGCCAACAACATCACCAGCGAGATCATCAGTAAGACCACTCCAATGACAGTGGCTCCCGAATAGTCATACTGCTCAAGTCGCTGAAAAATTAACACAGGCGCGATTAGATCTCTGAATGGTGTGTTAGAAGCAATGATTACAGTTGATCCATACTCACCGACTGCACGAGAGAATCCCAACGCTACACCCGTGAGAATAGACGGCAACAACGGCGGCAACACAACGCGCAAAAAAGTTTGTAGCTGTGAGGCTCCCAGACACCAAGCTGCTTCCTCAATGTCTTTTTCCATTTCTGTCAAGACAGGCTGTACTGTCCGCACGACAAAGGGCAGCGAGATAAAGAGCATTGCCACCCCCACTCCCAGACGAGTAAAGGCGATCTTGATGCCAAAGGGCGCGACCAGAGAGCCAACCCAGCCATTTTGACTATAGATCGTTGCCAGCGTCAAACCCGCGACCGAAGTCGGCAACGCAAACGGTAAATCAACCGACGCATCAATGATCCGTTTTAGCGGAAAGTCATAGCGCACCAAAACCCACGCCAGCAAAGTCCCAAATACGCCATTGATTAGAGCCGCAATCAGCGAAGTGGTGAAGGTGACATCATAGGTAGACAGCGCGATCGGACTGGTCGCAATTCGCCAAAACTCAGCAGGAGACTCAGTGGCCGCCTTGAGAAACATGGCGGCGATCGGCAAAAACAACATCACCGACAAGTAGCCCAACATCACTCGCCAAGTCCAGGGCACTTGAGAAAGTCGCTGAACGATCGATTTCCGAGGAGAGGTATTGATTTGAGGAGCAGTGGTCGTCATGAGAACTAGGGATGAGGGATGAGGGATGAGGGATGAGGGATGAGGGATGAGCGGGGACTTGGGACTTTTTGCTTCGTTGTTCGGTTTTTTGTCTCCTAGTTGTCTCCTAACCTTCAATGTCTTAGGATCAATAGTCCGGACAGTTTTTTGAACGACCCCAAAAGGCTTTCAGGGATTACAGTTCCAGCATTGAGCTATTCTTTCACAGTTGGCTCTGTTCCTGACTTTGAAAATAAGATCCTGTCCCACGAGCGAATCAGGGTTTGAACCTGAAAATCTGCTCAAAATTTGTCCGAAGTATTGTTAGGATCGCGAATTAAATAAGATCGTTTATTGCCAAGCGACTTCGCCCCCTAAATCCCCCAGTCTGGGGGACTTTGAGAAAGCAGACATTCTAGAATTTAAGGCAGTTTCGCGGTTCAAAGTCCGCCAAATTTGGGGGATTTAGGGGGCAGAAGCCGAATCAAACGACGCGAAACCGCGAGAATTACAGGTTGTTTAATTCACGATCCTTAATAGGAGAAGATTGAGGGGGAGAGTGGATGAGTGGCAAGGAGCGATCGCAGTAGAATTGCAACCCTCACCCCTCCTACTTGCCCGCTTCGATCTTGTCAAACACTGCACCGTCCTCAAAGAGTTTTGTCTGGACTTGATCCCAGCCGCCGTAGTCTTTGATCGTCGCCAACGTCTTCACAGGGGGAAACTTGTCTGCATTTTCTTTTTGCTTGGCTAAGGCTTCATCTGTTGGTCTGAATCCTAGCTTGACAAACTCCGCCTGCGATTCGGGGGTAAACATAAATTTGGCAAAGGCTTCGGCGACTTCTCGTGTGCCATGTTTGTCTACATTTTTGTCCACAACGGCGAGAGGAGTGTCGATCGAGATGTTCACCTCTGGCACCACGTATTCTAGTTTTTCGCCCTTCGATTGAGCCAAAATTACTTCATTTTCGTAGTTGATCAAGGCATCGCCCTGTCCCTGTTTGGCAAAAGCGTCGGTTGATTCGCGGGCATCTTTGGCTAAGACCGCCACATTTTTGAAGGCTTTGGTGACAAATTCAGTTGCCTTAGCTTCGTCGCTCCCTGACTTGATTGCCGCATTCCACAGGGCCAAAAAGTTCCAGCGCGCTCCTCCAGAAGTTTTGGGATTTGCGGTTACCCACTTCACGTCATCTCGCGTCAAATCGTTGAAGGTTTTGATATTTTTGGGATTGCCTTCGCGAGTAATGATTGCCGCTACCGATTTGGCGACGATGCCATCATTGGGAACCTTTGTATTCCAGTCTGGGTTGACGAGTCCGGCTTTCACCAGTTTTAGGGTGTCGGCGGCCAGTGCCAGGTGAGTGATATCGGCTTCTAGACCATCGACGATCGCTCGTGTTTGTGACCCCGATCCGCCATAGCTTTGTCTAAAAATAACGGTCTGACCTTTTTCTTTTTTCCACTGCTCAACAAACCTAGGAATAATCGCATCGTGGGCCGCCTTGGGAACCGCATAAGCCACCAGCGTCAATTCAATGTCTTTCTTTTGGTCAGAAACCGGACTAGCTCCCCCGCCTGGGCTGGTCGAAGTCGAAGCCGTGTTGCTTCCACAAGCGGCGATCGCAAAACTCAGCGTCACACCCACGACAAACAACGAAATAATGCTTTTCAACGAATTGAATCTAAACCGCCAGTTCTTCATTGCGCGCGCTCCTGAAATCTACGGCTTGCTGGTCAAGTAACCGTATTTGATACTGATCATAAATCCTACCGATGAATCTGGGAAAAAGCAAGAGGAATTCCTGTTTGTCGGTCGGGAATATGGGAATTGTCTTTAGAAGAATTTCTGAAGCTCAAAAATTGACGCTTTCTGGACAGCCATCTCGAAAGATGAGCAGTTCACCGGGTGCGATCGTCGTCCAAATTTCGTTATCGGTGAGGGGAGTGGTGGCAATGACCGCAACGCGATCGCTGATCTGAGTCAATTCCTGAAAATCGACGGTGACATCTTCATCGATCAAATGCGCCGCCGCAAACGGAGCCTGACGCACGATGTAGCAAAGCTTTGTCGAACAGTGGGCAAAAAAATGCTCTCCATCCGACAGTAGATAATTGAAAGTACCGTGGGTGGCGATCGTGTTCGTGATCTCTTGTAAAACGTGCCGTAGCTGATTTAAGTCCGGTTTGCTTTTAGGAAATATTTGCCGCAACGTCTCCAAAATCAGGCAAAACGCCCGTTCGCTATCGGTCTGACCAACGGGACGGTAGTATCCAGCATTCTCAGGATAAAAATTGAGTAAGTCTCCATTGTGAGCAAATGCCCAATAGCGTCCCCACAGTTCGCGTTGAAAGGGATGACAGTTTTCGAGGGCCAATCCGCCAAAGGTCGCTTTGCGAATGTGGGCAATCACATGTTTAGAGTGAATCGGATAGCAACGAATGAATTGAGCGATCGGGGAGTCGATCGACGGATTCACATCCAAAAATACTCGACAGCCCGCCCCTTCAAAGAAGGCAATCCCCCAGCCGTCTCGGTGTTCATCAGTCTTGCCGCCCCGCGCACAAAATCCCTCAAACGAAAAGCAGATGTCAGTCGGCACGTTGCAGTTCATCGAAAAATGTGGGTGGAAACCCCGTCGTTCTACGACGGCTTTGCAAGCT